>CAZCLS010000096.1:0-10049 GCA_964499565.1 uncultured bacterium | reverse complement strand
AATGTTATCAACATTCCCAGTGTCTCATCTATTACTACATACGACGGGTCCTTTACCTGATCTTTTTTTTCAATAACTGACCCGCTCCATATCCCGGCCGCCAACAGAACCAGGCACAAGCCCGACTGGAAATAGAGTGTTGCGGGCATCATCGACGTGCCAATCCAGAGGACTATCCCCGCGGCGGAACCTGCCGTTCCAGGCATCAAAGGAACGCGCCCGAGTCCTGCTACTGTCGCGGTCCAGTATGCAACGCCGTACCTGTTTGAATTGTCAGACATGATGGTAATAGATATCGCGGTATCGCCACAGATAAAAAGCACCCGACACTAACGTAAGTCCGGTGACTAAATAAAACAATATATGAAGCAGAACCGGAACCCAGGCGGCTATATAATCATTCATACTGACCGGCATGTAACCGGTTATATCATGATATGCAAGAAAAACCAGAACGGATATGATCGCTGCCATCTGCCAGGCTGTCTTGTGCTTTCCTATAGTGTCCGCGCTGAGTACATGATTATTTCCCAGGGCTAACAGCCGTAAACCTGTTATAAGAAAATCCCGTGAGATAATTATTACTACCATCCATGCCCGTACTATCGACGGAACCAGTATGATAAAACTTATCAAAGCTGACGCTACCAGTATTTTGTCCGCAAGCGGGTCCATCAAACGACCAAAATCACTGGTCATGTTGTATTTCCGGGCTATATATCCATCCAGCCAGTCACTCAACGTCCCTATCAAAAATAATATCAGTGCGGTTAACTTTGCATACGGAAATTCAGCCATCAGTAACGGTAGAAATACTACCGGGATAAGTAACCGACCTATCGTAATCCGATTTGCCAGGTTTACTTTCATTCAAATAATCCGGTTTCCACGGTACCGTACAGATCATACGGTTCTGCGCGTGTTATCCGCACGGGAACAATCGAACCCGGCGGTAATGAACCGGCATTGCGCACATGCACACTGTCATCAACCTCAGGCGCGTCTGCGCGTCGGCGGCCGACGGCCTTCTTCCCCGCCGTCTGGTCTATCAAAACCAGCACTGTTTCACCAACCTGTTTCAAGTTTTTCCTGAGTGATATCCCCTGCTGCAACCTCATCAGTTCATCACGCCTGCGTCTCTTTTCTTCCACGGGTATACAATCGGTCAACTCAAAAGCCGCTGTACCTGCTTCGTGAGAATATTCAAATACTCCCAGGTGGTCAAAATACTCTTCTGCTATAAAGTCATACAATTCCCTGAATGCTGTTTCTGTTTCCAGTGGATAGCCTGTTATCATTGCTGTTCTGAGCGCGCAATCAGGCAGATACCGCCTGATAGTTTCAAGCAAGCGTCTGGTGCTTTTCTCCCCCGGCCGCTTCATGTGTCTGAGGATCGGGTTGGATATATGCTGGAGTGGCAGGTCAATATATGAACATATTTTTTCTTCCGCCGCCATTACAGCCAGCAGCTCATCAGTCAGTGTGGCTGGATACAGGTATTGAAGCCGAATCCACTGAATCCCGTCAATCCTGCATATCCGCCGCAGTAATTCGCTTAATGTTTTTTGCGGAAAAAGGTCTTTTCCGTATCCTGAAGTATCCTGTGCAATAATATTTAATTCTACGACCCCTTCCTCCGCCAGGCGAACTGTTTCATCCAGAATAGAATCGACCGGACGCGAAACATATTGCCCCCGAATGCCGGGTATTGCGCAAAACGAACAGCGATGGTCGCAGCCGTCGGCGACGCGCATATAAGCATAATGCGGTGGAGAAATACGAATACGCGGTAGCGGTGCTGCGGTCGAATCGCTGTCAAACCAGGCCGTCAATATCTCAAATATATTCTGCTCATCCCGTATGCTCAGCCATTGGTCAACATCAAGTATGGATGACCGCATACGGTCATCGGCCACATGTGTCAGACAACCGCACACAATCAGCTTCTGACCTTTGTGTTTGTTTTGGGAAAGTTCTCTCACTACCGACAGGGACTCCTCCCGTGCCGCTTCAATAAAGCCGCAGGTATTTACTATCAGGATGTCGGCCTCTTCCGGCTGGGCGCACAACCTGAATCCACGCGGTAAAAGCTGCCCTAACATCGCTTCCGAATCGACCTGATTTTTTGAGCATCCCAGACTGACCAGATACAATATTGGCATTATTCAAGTTCCGGCAATGGTTCATCCATGTCGGTAACGGCCGGATATGCTGCAACTATGTTCCGTGCTTCCAGGTCTGCCGTGCTTCCCGCGACCGTCGTCCCATTTCGTTTGGGATCTGACGGTGAACCGGAAAAAATAGAATACAGAATTATTACAAAAACGATCGTCAGTATGCTTAGAAATTTATGGCGGATTATAAAATTGAGAATTGTGGCTATGTAATACGCCTGCGATACTTCCTCCTTTTCAGGCAATTCGGTCTTAATGATTACCCGCGTTCCGTATTGCCGTGCCATCTCCTGGCCGTCAAGACCTAAATACTGACCGTATATCCGGATGAAGTTCTTGGCGTAAATCGCCGCGGGTAAAACTTCAAAATTATCGTTCTCCATCGCTTCCAGAAAACTCATTTTCAGTTTCGTCGCTTCTGCTACTTCGCTTAAGCTGAGCCCTTTATGCGTTCGCGCCTGAAATAACTGTTTTCCTATCGATACCGTCACTGTTTTGCCTTTCGCTGATTCAGTCTGATGCTCATATGCAGGATGTTGATGTTCTGAATTCATGTCTCGTGCGTTTATGGTTATGGATTACTGAGGGGGCCATTCTTCAACCAGAATGTCCCGGGGCTTAGCCCCTCGTTTGGGCCCGACTATCCCGTTCGCTTCCATTAAATCAACCAGTCGCGCGGCGCGGGCATAGCCCACCTGCAGCCGGCGCTGCAAATACGATGCGCTCGCTTGCCCCGATTCGAGTACCGCGTATATCGCTTCATCAAATTTCTCATCCATCTCAAGCCCCGCAAAGCCTTGATTCTCGCGCACACTGCCAATATCTACATAATGCGGCGCACGCTGCTCCCGTATGAAATCCGTTATTCGTTTGACTTCTTCTTCCGATACAAATGCTCCCTGTATTCGCAATGTGCGTGAAACCGATGGGGATTTGTATAGCATATCCCCTTTACCAAGTAATTTTTCGCTTCCCGGTTCATCGATTATTACTCGTGAATCAACGTTCGATGTCGTTCTGAACGCGATCCGAGCCGGAATGTTCGCCTTGATCAATCCTGTTATGACATTGGTCGACGGTCGCTGAGTCGCCAGTACCATGTGAATGCCGGCCGCTCTTGCCAACTGGGCCAGCCTGATTATCTTACGCTCGACATCTTCCGCGGCAACCATCATCAAATCAGCCAGCTCATCAATGATTACCACGATATACGGCAGAAATGTCGGTAGTTCCTTTTCGTTGCCGCCCAACTGAATGAATAACGGTTTCGCGTCTTTTTTTCGTTTCTGATTGAACATATCTATATTTCGCACTCCCAGCCGCGCGAAATATTTATAGCGCTTTTCCATCTCTTCTATCAGCCATTCCAACGCGTCCGGTACTTTGGCCGGATCATTCAACACGGGTACCAGCAGGTGCGGAAGATTGTGGTACGGCACTAACTCAACGTGCTTCGGATCTACCAGTATCAATTTCAATTCATTGGGCTTGAATCTGAATAATAAACTTAATAGTATCGTATTGATGCAGACAGATTTACCTGACCCGGTTGCTCCCGCTACAAGCAAATGCGGCATGTCGGCCATGTCATCGTTAAATGTTTCGCCACTGAGTGTCTGTCCCAATGACAACAATAATTTCATTTTTGGTGACTGTGCTATGTATCCAGGCGAATGGATCAGTTCAGAAAATGTTACCAGGCGACGGCGCTCGTTCGGTAATTCTATCCCGACCGCATCGCGTCCCGGAATCGGCGCTATGATGCGTATGCTCTTGGCCTTCATCGCTAATGCCAGGTCATTTTCCAAGCTGGTGATTTTACTCACTTTTACACCTGGCGCCGGCTGGACTTCGTAACATGTTATCACGGGTCCGCAGATCGCGCTTCCCACTACCGCCTCAATGCCGAATTGCTCCAGCGTCTGTTTTAATTTCTCGGTAGCACGGGCTACTGTTTGTTCAAGCTCTCCCGTATCCTGATCTTCCGGTTCGTCCAATTCATCCGGATCCGGCATTTGGTATGGCGGCAGCTCATCGTCCTCACTATCAAGCTCTTGAATGTCTATTAGATTGGGAGATGTGCTTTCTGACAGCCCTTTCACTTCAGCTGTCTTGTGTCTCTCATCTTCCTGGTTTCCATCCTCTCCCGCTTCTGTCTTGCCACCCGCGTTTACCCGTTCCTGAGCTTGCATCGGTTTGGTTGTCCGGACTGTATTCTTTTTGGTTCGTTCAAACTTCCGACCGGTAATGACTATTCGTGTCTCTACCTTTTTATGACGGAACCGGATCGCTTTGAAAAATAATATCACCCGCGCACCACTCCAGTTCCAGCAGGATGCCAGCACTCTGCCTGTCCACCGGCAAACCGCGCCGATAATACCAAGCGCGTACATGCTTATGCCAGCTAATACTTTAAAAAATCCCGCCAGGTTCCGCAGGCTGGTGTCAAACAAAAATAATACTTCAATTAAAGCCAGACCGGTCAACAGTATTACCGAGCCGGTTACGCCACAGAAGGGGATCAGAATCGTTTCGGTTATGTTTTTGCCGATTATGCCCCCGGCACTCGGTATGTTCGGATACCCTAACGCGGCTGGATGGATGATATGCGCCAGACTTGCCGCCGTGATAAGCAGCAGAAGTAAATCACATAACCGTAGTACTATTGTCCTGATCGATGGAAATCTAAACCGCATGAATATCATCAGCGCCAGAACAAGTACGAGAACCGGAAAGGCATAAACCGATATGCCAATGCCGTGAAACAATATATACGAACCCATTACCCCGACCCGGCCTATGGCATTTTCAGGATGTCCGGAGGCCGTTCTATCCCAGTCGCTGTTGTCATACGTGATTAGAGCAACCATCAGCAATGCTGCCATTACCGCAAGCAGTATTGCCAGGTATTCCCGCCAGCGTGATGGCTTCAGGATGTTTCGTGATGTTGCAGTTGTCCGTTTCGATCCCATCTGCGCCTCATGCGGTTACACGCAATAGTTGTCTGTTATTTCCCGCAGATCATTCTGCGCCAGATCGAGTATCTTTATCTCCCGACTCGCGTTCTCGATCGAATCGGATGCGTGCGCCGTATTAATCATTACATCTGTTCCAAATTCTTTTCTGACTGTTGCTGGTGCCGCTTTGCTTGGATCCGTGCTGCCTAATTGATCGCGGATTTTCGCGATCGCATTGCGCCCCTGATACACAAGTGCTATGCATGTTTCCTTGTGCGCTGCGGCCCATTCTTCAGTTGGCGTTTGCCAGGGATCGCAGCCGGTAATAAATTTGACTATTTTTCCGAATTCATTATCGGCATACTTTACACGCAGACTCTCCGACGCGTTCTGTATCACCTGCTCCGGAACCGTAAAATCAAATGCGTGTTCTAATGCCGCCCGCACTTTGTCCTGTACTCTGCCAATAAATTTCTCTTTGAAAATATCCCGCACCGGTCCGTAAAATTCCATAGCCTGGGCTACCGACATGTGAATCACTTTTATCCCGATTATGCATAATCCCGTTTTCGAGAATAAATCTATGACTGTTCCTGTCCGTGTCCGTGATTCGGCCAGGGTATCCGGTTTGATCATAACCAGCGTGTGCTCAATATCTTGATTGGATTCCCAGGGTACAACGTCATAGAGAATACCGCTGTCACTCTCTGAATACTTGAGCCAGATGTCTATATGGCGCCCTGCCGCTTCGCGTGAACGCCCGATCACTACCGCAGGCTCAAAGTAGACAACCCGGCCTTCGCTGTCTTTGATAAAATCACCGTAGGTATCCCTGATCGTCTCCCCTATCGTCTGGCGGATTATTGAACCGGCTACTTCTTTGCGCAAACGCTCAACGGCATTTTCGCCCTGTAACAACAGCAGCATTACTCGCTTCCGGATTCCATCCTGCCCGGGCATATAATGCTGCCTCACATACGAACAGATCAGCTCGTTGACTTCCTGCTCCGCCGGCTCGTCAGACGTTTGACCGGCTAATGCTTCCAGATATTCTTCAACAAGTCCCTCGCTGGGAGCAAACATGCGGGCACCGACAAGTTCCAGAGAACTTGAACGCGAAAGCAGACGACTGATTATTCCGCCTGTTCGCGATTTGTTCATGACATAAGGATTGACTAATACATATGCAAGTTCGATCATATCTTCATACCGTTACATATTAATATAAAAAAAAACAGAACCAGGCATCGGATTTCGCCTGATTCTGCCTTAGTACCGTGCCACAGGCCAAATCCGCTACCAATTGAATTGCGCGCCGAAATTTGGCTCATTCTCCCATTCCGCCGGTGCGTTCCAGGGAAGAGGACTTCCCGCATCGTTGTGGTCAGGTGTGGTCCCGCACGCACTGAGAATGAACGCGCTTCCTGTCAGTAGCATGAACATGCATGCGATTATTATTCTGGGTTGCGTCATCCTGCCGTGCTTGGTAATCTTGGTTCCCGGCTGTGTTCAGCCGGGAACCAGTTTGGTGTGAGCAATCAAGTTCGTTTCGTTCGGAAACGCTGGCTTATTCCGTCCCGATTATATTCGAAACCAAATCGCCTTCCTGTACCGGATTGGTCTTGTCAGTCAGTTCCGTTACTACGGCGTACGATAGATGTCCGTCCTGATCTACCAGTAGTTTTTTGACTTCTATATCGCCTATGTACGAATCTTTGCGTACTACTTTCAGCTTCTTGCCTACCGGTAAGTTATCGTCAGCGCCTATGTCGATGACTATGAAGCCCTGGTCTTTATTCACTACCAGTACATGGCCGTTGAATTGTTTTTCCGGTTCAAGCGGAATCTTATTTTCCAGCAAGCGGTTTTTCAGCTTTTCGGCCAGGTCTTCCATTTCTTTCTTGGCTTTCTGTAACGCGGTAATGTTCTGAGAAAGTTTGCCGATTTGGGTGTCCTTGTTTTCTACGACCTGCCGCAGGTTCGATACTTGTTTCTCTTTACCATCCAATTCCGCCTGGGCCGTCTCAATTTGCTTCGTGAGCGCCGCCACCTGATCTTCAACTTTCTTTACTTCATCTTTCGCGGCTTGAATAGCTTTGTCTTTTTCATCAAGTTTTCCCTGAGCCGCCGAAAGCTGATCAGCACTCAATTTCTTGATCTGGTTCTCCAGTTTGACTACATTGGCTTTCTCAGTCAGAACATTAGCATTGAGCGTCTCAATATTCTTTTCCTTTTCACTCACTGTTTGATTGAGCTTGGTGACCTCGGCCTGCCGATCAATTTTTTCCCGCTCTAATTCAGTTTTGGTCTTGTACCACATCCAGCCAAAAACGCCACCTGCAATCAGAAGAATTACTATCACAATGATCGATACGGTTTTCATCTTGAATGCTCCAAATGTGTTAAACAAATATAGTAATAAGCTATGCTCAACAAAGCGAATGAATTATATCACAATGTTGTGGATTAGTCAAGTTATTATACCAACAATTATGTTTGTCTCCCTGGTACTCTTTTCTTTTTACCAGCTATACGCTTCCGGTGCTTCTGCTCCCTTTCCCGGCCAGATTTCTTCAAGCTTCCTCTGTACCTGTTCCTCTATCCGGATTCCCAGACTGCCTATACCTGATTCCAACTCCGCTTCCGTACTGGGCCCGATTACCGGCGCGGTTACTCCCGGTTTATGCAGCAGCCAAGCCAGGGCTACTTCAGCCGGGCTATGTCCTATCTCTCTGCATATGTTCATGTATGGTTCCAGCCGATCACTAAACCGCATACGCTCCTGGTCTAATCGTCCGGCTGCTGTTCCACCTTTGTTGGCTCCTGCCGTGCCGCATGCTAATAATCCCCTGTCCAGTGGACTCCATGCCAGCAGCCCGATCCCGTACTGCCGGCAAACCGGCACTACGTCCGTCTCTATCGCCCGTACCGCCAGATTGTAGATACTCTGCTCGGATACTATCCCAGGCATGTTCCGCTCTATTGCGCTCTCCTGCGCCTGCACCAGATGCCATCCCGCGAAATTGCTGCTGCCGACATAGCGTACTTTTCCCTGCTGTATCAATACATCCATCGCCTGCCATACCTCTTCCCAGGGTGTCCCCCGGTCAATATGATGCATCTGGTACAAATCAATATACTCTGTCTGCAATCTTCTCAGTGTTTTTTCACATTCCCGGCATATATGATACGCCGACAATCCCCCGTCATTCGGCCCCGCTCCCGTCGCCATGTATACTTTCGAGGCAAGCACAATCCGCTCCCGGCGTCCTTCTTCCTGCGCCAGCCACCTGCCGACTATCGTTTCCGTCGCGCCTTTGCCCGCTTCCCATCCATACACATTGGCTGTATCGAAAAATGTTATGCCCGCTTCCAGCGCCTTGTCCATTATGGCAAAACTGCCGGCCTCGTTAACTTCAGGCCCGAAATTCAGTGTGCCTAAGCAAAGCCTGCTTACGCGTAATCCCGATCGTCCCAGTTGGGTATAATCCATTGTCTCATGCCACCGTTTCTGTTACCAGGCATACGCTTCCGGCGCCGTTCCCCCCGGCCCCGGCCATATCTCGTCAAGTTTCTTCAGCTGCTCGTTAGTAAGCTTGACATCAAGCGCCCCTAATGCTCCCGTCAATTGTTCCATGGTGCGCGGCCCGATAATCGGCGCCGTTACTGCCGGATTATGCAGCAGCCACGCCAGTGCAAGGACTCCCGGCTCCTCACCTGTCGATAAACAGAAGGCTTCATATGCTTTCAACGCCGTGTTGTGTTTTTCTATTCTCTCGCGCACAAACTTCTCCGTTCTACGCCCCTCAGCTGCTTCTGACAACACACCTCCCAGCAATCCTCCCGCCAATGGACTCCAGGGCAATATCCCGATCCCGTACGCCGCGCAGGCCGGTATTACTTCCAATTCTATTGACCGCTGCGTCAGATTGTACAAACTTTGTTCCGATACCAGTCCCATGAAATGGCGCGCGGTTGCTTTCTGCTGAGCCTGGGCGATGTGCCAGCCCGCGAAATTGCTGCTGCCGGCATACAATACTTTGCCCTGCTGAACCAGCAATTCCAGCGCCTGCCAGATTTCTTCCCAGGGTGTTCCCCTGTCAATGTGATGCATCTGATACAAATCTATGTGGTCCGTATTCAGCCGACGCAGAGAATCCTCACAGGCTTTGCGAATATGATACGCCGATAGCCCCCGGTCATTCGGTCCGTCACCCATTTCTCCGTAAACTTTGGTTGCCAGAACGATCTTCTCGCGCCGGCCGTCTCCCTGTGCCAGCCATCGGCCGATAATCTGCTCTGTTATGCCTTCCCCTTTCTTCCAGCCGTATACATCGGCTGTGTCAAAAAAATTCAGCCCGGCCTCTAAGGCCGCGTCCATAATCGCCCAACTCTCCTTTTCAGATGTCTGCGGCCCGAAATTCATTGTCCCCAGACAGAGCCGGCTTACCTGAACGCCCGAACGTCCTAAATGTGTATAATTCATTACGATCTTCCTATTATATTTACGTTGTTTACCAGTAAATACGGCTGCATGCCCCAGCCCGTCAGTTCCCGTTCGTTTGATACTGCTTCTATGTTCATATATAAATCAAACAGATCAGTATTGATCATCGTATCGGTGATTGAATATACATCCTCACCCTTCTCAATATACCGTCCGCCTTTCACTACGCCCGAAAATATCCCTGTCAGCGGATTCATATCTCCGCTGTAGCGCTTTACATACACGCCGGATGACATTTTCGTCCGCATTTCCGCCAGCGGCATGGTTCCCGCTAAAACCGGCGCGTGTAAACTGATGCCTGTTCCTCCGGACGAATGTCCCGTCGATCGGATTCCATCCTTGCAGGCTGTGTATGAATCATAGATGTATCCCTGCAGTATTCCTTTCTCTACAATCGTCATCTCACGCGTC
>CAZCLS010000095.1:1962-10299 GCA_964499565.1 uncultured bacterium | reverse complement strand
GATTACCGCATACCCTTTTGGCTGTAAAAGAGGAGCTGCCCGGATGCGCGTCCGGGCAGCTTTGGTGGAGGAGGTGTGTGTGTTCGTGTGTGCTTTTGGTTTGTTGCGGTTTGGTTGCCAGCTGTGCCAGAACGGCACAGAAGTATCAAATAAAAACTAAACCTCTACTTCGTTAAGGGATAAAAACGGTTGCAATTTGTCTATCAACACGTTTTTTGGCACCGCACCGGTTATCTGTTCTACTACCGCGCCGCCTTTAAACAACATCAACGTCGGTATCTTGTGAATGTTGTATTTCTGAGAAACGGCCGGATTCGCTTCATAATCAATGTGAACTATCTTTAAATGGTTCGCAAAACGCTTTATCAGGTCCTGTAAGACCGGAATAAGTATATGACAACCTCCGCACCAGTCAGCTCCGAATTCTACCAGAACAGGAAGCCTGCTTTCGACTACGTCTTTTTGAAACGTTGTTTCAGTCATTGTGATATAGTGCGTTAGTTCGTTCATTAAGAGTTCTCATTCCATTTACCTTTAGTTCATAATTATTAAGCATTACCCGTGCCAAATAGATATTTACATACCAGTTAGTTTCTATATTGTTGACATTACGTTGTTTGTGTTTTTTTGCGATGCGGGTGAGCTATGCAAATTTATGCGTTTTCCTATTATGTTGTCACTCTGTCACAACATTCTGGGTTATTTCGGCAGTCTCTGTCTGCCCTGCCCCTTCACCTTTGATTCGAGGGTGGTCACCTTCATATCCGGAAATTTTACGATATATCGGAATCTTTTGCGGGCCGCGAGATGCCTAACTTTCGCATCTTGGCCTCTAATGTGGTCGGTTTCAGTTTTAATATCTTGGCCGCCCCTTTGTCACCGCTGACACGCCAATTGGTGCTCTTTAAGATCGTTATGATGTGCCGCTGCTCCATCTCCTCCAGCGACATGGTCGCCGGCGGCGCGCTGTGGATCAACGGACAGTGCGGCATCTCGTTCATGGTCAGTACTCCGTTCGCACTTAATATCACCGCCCGCTCTATGAAATTTTCCAGTTCCCGGATGTTTCCCGGCCAGTGATAGGCCATCAGTTTGTCTATCGTGTCCTGCGGTATCGATGTTATTTTTCGACCGGTCTTCTCCATCCCTTTTACAACAAAATGCTTAGCCAGCAGCGGTATGTCCTCTTTCCGCTCCCGTAATGGCGGCACATGGATCGGAAACACGTTCAGCCGGTAGTACAGGTCCATCCGGAAATCACCCGATGTAATTCCTTTTTCCAGATCGCGGTTCGTCGCCGCTATTACCCGTGCATCTACTGCTATTGTCTGGGAACTGCCTAATCGCTCAAACTCTCCCTCCTGCAATACCCGCAGCAGTTTTGACTGCAGCAGCAAGGGCAAATCCCCGATCTCATCCAGGAATATCGTGCCCCCGTCCGCTAATTCAAAACGGCCGATCTTGCGCTGGATCGCTCCCGTAAACGCCCCTTTTTCATGCCCGAACAGTTCACTTTCTATCAGATTTTCCGGCAGCGCCGCGCAGTTAACCTTTACCAGCGGCCGGTTGTGCCGGTTGCTCACATTATGCAATGCCCGCGCTACCAGTTCTTTGCCCGTGCCCGTCTCCCCCGTGATTAATACCGTCGTATCCGTCGCCGCTACCTGTTCCACTTTCTGGAGCACGCTTTTTAACGCAGCCCCATAGCAGATGATCTCGTCAAAATCATGTTCGCGCTTGATTTCATTCTGTAAATACACGTTTTCCTGAGCTAACCGGTTCTTCAACCGCTCTACCTCCGCCAATGCTGCGTGCAGCTTCTCCTCGCCCTGCCGCCGGTCGCTTATGTCATGCACAAACATGCACGTGTATTCGGTGTCATCGTTCACAATGTAATTTGTCGTGACCTCGACCGGGATTTCCTGCCCGTCCCGCGCCAGGTGGATTGTTTCATATTTCAAGGCTTTCTGCGCTTTCGACCGCTCCCAGAACTCTTTCCATTTCTCCGTTTCATAACGCGGATTGATTTCTTGTATCGCCATCCCCTCCAGCGTCCGCCGATTATAGCCTAATTGGGTGCCGGCCGATTCGTTTACCCGCCGGATTCTGCCTTCCGCATCTATCCATATGATCGCGTCGGCCGCACGCTCGATGGTGGCGTGTGACAACTGCATTACTTGGTCGTCGTTATTCATCTGGTCTATTACTCTTTCGTGTTCGGTTTTTCCGTCGCTGTGTCCGCTTTCTCCGTCTGCTGCTTTTCCCCGGTCGTTTTGTCGGTCTCTTTAACCGACGGTTTTGCAACCGCAGTACCTCCCTTGACTTGCACACATTTCATCTGCTTCTGGTCGCGGATCAATAACATCCCGTCTGATAACGCTAATGGTCCCCAGCATTGCTGCGTATCAAGCAGCTTCGCTTCCGCCAGCTTTTTGAATCCCTCCGGATTCGGCTCCGTCAAATATAAAATTCCTTTGACTCCGTCTACACTGAGCAGCAGACCGTCCGCCAGTATAAACCCGCCTTTGTCAAATACCGGATCCGTTCCCGTCTTCCACTTGACCGTGCCGTCAAGCGCCATACAGGCTCTGCCGTCTTTGCGGCTGTTGTCCGTGCAATTCGCGTAAAAATATCCCTTGTACAGTATCGGCGGATGCACATGTGTGCCGAAATCTTTCGTTTTGTACACTTCTTTGGCTGTATAACCGCTCTCCTGCTTCTCAATTTTGATCATCGCCGATCCCGCATCATATCCGCCAGTGATCAGCAACTTTCCATCTCCAGCCTCAACAACATTCGGCACCGGTATCGAACACTGCCAGCCGTCGTAGGTCCAGAGCGTTGTGCCGGTCTTCGGATCAATGCCCGTCACGACTCCTTTATTAGACTGTTCCTGCTGCTGATTTTCCTGGTCACCTCCCCGCCGCCGCCGGCCACCGCCGCCGGCTGAAATCATCACAATCTGCGCTTCGCCATTAATCGTAACGACGGTAGGTGATACATATCCTGTCTTACCCGGCAATGCCGTTGTTTTCCAGACCACGTTTCCGGTTTCTTTGTTGAACGCCACGACGCCTGCCTGCGGTGTCTGGGCAGCAAGAATTACCAGATTGCCGTGTATTAACGGATTCTGCGTTATGGCCCAGTTCGGCAGACGCTCTCCTCCAAATCCCGCCCAGATGTTTGTTTTCCATACGACCGCATGCGTGTTTATATCCAGGCACGTTACATCTCCCATCGGTCCGCAGGTGTACAGCCGCGTGCCATCGACTGCCGGAACAGTCCGTGACCCGGGAAAACTGTATGATCCGGGCGCGTCATAGGCATAGCGCCATTGTTCCTTGCCGCTGCGCAGATCAATACACCGTATCACATCCTGCTTGTCTCCTTCCCGGTCCAGCAGGTATACACTGCCTTTGCTCACCGCCGCTCCGCCAAATCCCGGTCCCAGCTCTACTGTCCATAATACGGCCGGACCGCCTTCCGGCCAGCTGCGCAGCAGGCCCGTTTCGGTCGAAACCGCATTGCGTGTCGGTCCAAGGTATTGCGGCCAGTCTGCGCCAAAAACAAATCCTGTTATTACTATACTGATAGTGATGATCAAAAGCGGCGTTTTCATTGTACATCTCCCGGTTTTGTTATGTAAAGACCTATTATAGCAAAACTGCAGCGAACTCTCCACTCGACTCATTCCACATTCCACAATATAAATTCCCAGCACTCCAGCTCTCCATTCTTGAACTCTGACAACACCATCATCCATCATCCATCTACTATTAACCATATTTTTTTGACAGACCCCGGTGAGCTTGTCTCACCGGTGAATCAGTTTTTCCAACACAGAACTGCTTCCACTCACATATTCCGGGTTGGCAATCCCCAGCCCGCTCCAGGGGGAACCGCCCGCTTGTCCGCTTGCTGCACACCCGCATTCCATCTGCTTCCCCGAGAGGATAACAAGACTCTGTCTGCCCCATCGGAGATGCATGCTTCTCATGTGCATTCCAATCTCATTCACCACCGGGATGAACCCGGTGGGGTCTTATTTCATCATTGGCAATCCTAAAATTTCCTGAACCCTGAACCCTAACCACTTCTTATTGCAATTTACTCTCGTTCTTTGTACTATTATCACATCATTACGGTGTAATTATGACTGTTCTCTATGATGAAAATATCCCTTTCGGACGGGACGCCTTCGGCACCCTCGGTATCGCCAGACCCTGCCCCGGGCGGTCTATGTCCAAGGCGATGCTGGCTGATGTCAACCTCCTGTTCGTCCGCTCGGTTACCCCCGTCAACCAGGTCCTGCTGCATGATACTCCCGTATCTTTTGTCGCTACCGCCACCAGCGGCTCGGACCATTTAGATAAACCCTGGCTCGATCAGGCCGGTATCGCGTATGCCGACGCGATCGGCTCTAATGCCAATTCCGTCGCGGAATACGTTGTCTCCTCCCTTTTGACGCTTTCGCGCCGGAATACATTCAATCTTGAAGATAAAACGATCGGCATTATCGGCGTCGGCCATGTCGGTTCTATCGTCGCCCGCAACGCTCGACTGTTAGGCATGACTGTTCTGCTGAATGATCCTCCCCGGCAGCGCAATGAACCGGATTTTAAGGGTGTCTCTGTCGAGCAAGCCCTTTCAGCCGATATCGTTACGCTGCATGTGCCTTTGACGAAATCAGGTTCTGATCCGACCTGGCATCTTTTGAACGAAGACTGTCTGCGCCTTTTGAAACCCGGCTCGATTCTGATCCAATCGTCCCGCGGTGCCGTTGTCGACAACCAGGCTCTGCTGCGCCTCCTGCGCGAAAAGTACCCGCTTACCACTGTTCTTGATGTCTGGGAAAACGAACCCGTTATCTCAACCGAACTGCTGGCCCGGGTTGATATTGCAACCCCTCATATCGCCGGTTATTCCTGGATCAGTAAAGTGCGCGGCACCCAGATGGTCTATCAATCCGCCTGCAGCTTCCTCGGCCGCGCTCCCGCCTGGCTGCCGCCCGACATGCCCGCCGGTATGGAACCGCCGCACTTTAACCTTGCCGGATCTCATGATCCCCTGTTTGACGCAATTATGAACGTTTATTCAGTCATGGATGATGACCGCCGCTTGCGTCAGCTGCTTTCTCTGCCCGAGGCCCAGGCCGGGCCGTATTTCGACCAACTGCGCAAAACATATCCTGTTCGCCTTGAATGCAGCCAGACGCGTCTGGCTGATTGCCCGAATGCTGAGCGAACGGTGCTGAAACAACTCGGATTCACGTTATGTATATCCAGCTGATCTTTATCATGATGACCGCATTGAAATGGTCAACCACCTGTTCTGCTCTCAAGCATAGACTGGACAGGACCGTTGTTTTGTTTCTCGGTATGATTCTCTGCCCCGTGATCCTGTGTAGTTGCCGGCCAGCCGACACTGATACTAAACCCGAAAAAAATCCCGCCCTGGTGTTGTATTGCGGCGCCGGAATCCGCCCGATGGCTGATGCCCTGATCGACGCGTTTGAACAGCAATCAGGTATTCATGTTATGGCTACGTACGCCGGCAGCGGCCGCCTGCTCGGTCAGGTCATCTCCAGCCGCCAGGGAGATCTATTTATGCCCGGCGCCGCATCGTATGTCGACCAGGCCGTATTCCTGACCGCCGCGGTGGCCTCTACCAGGACGACCGTGGCCTGCTTTATTCCCGTGCTGTGTGTACAAAAAGGTAATCCCGTGGATATAAAAACCCTTGCGGATCTTACCCGGCCCGGTCTGCGCGTTGGGCTGGGCGACCCCCGCGTGTGCGCCGTCGGCCGTGTCAGTCAGAAAATTTTTGAGAAAAACAACGTCCCCTCCGATGCCCTCGCCAGCAATACCGTCTTTACCAGCGGTACTGTTACCGAACTGGGTGTCGCTCTGGCAATGAACACGATTGACGCGACTGTTATCTGGGATGCTACTGCCCGCCAGTTTCCCGATGGACTGGATACTATCAGCATTCCCGCGGAAGAAAACTGTATTGCTACCGTTCCGGTAATTCGTTTAAGCTTTTCTAAACAGCCTGATGCCGCGGACGCGTTTATCGCTTTTATTACTTCGGCTGAAGGCAAAACAATTATCAGACAACAAGGCTATTCCGTGCCAGAGTAATATCAACCAATTTCAGGAGTTATTGATGCAATGGTTTAAATTCTGCTGTGTGATTACCGCTTTTCTGCTGATCGCCGGCTGCGGTCCAAAAACGACACCCGCCCATGATAACGAAATCCTGGTGCTGTGCGGCGGCTCGATGCGCGCACCCCTCGAAGCTTGTGTTAAACGCTATGCCCTGCGAGCGACTAATGTCACTATTCTTACCAGCTATGGCGGTTCGGGCGAACTCTGCGCCCAAATTCAGCAAAGCGGCCGGGGAGATATCTTTATCTGTCACGACCCCTTCATGCCCTGGGCCGCCAAGCAGGGCCTGATCAGTCAGTGGGGCACCCTGGCTTATCTTGATGTGGCCATAATCGTCCCCAAAGACAATCCCGAAAATATTACCACCCTTGCCGACCTGGCCCGCCCCGGCTTACGGATTGGTATTGGCGATCAAACCTACTCTACTTCCGGGCAGATCGTTAAATATATGCTCAAAAAATTTCCGTATGGCCAGGGCATTCTCTCTAATGTCCACATGGAATCTAAAGGTCATCAGGAACGCTGTAATTATGTTGTTGAAGGTGTTCTCGACGCCTCTATCGTCTGGGCTCCCGTTGCCCACCAGTTCCGTGATTCCCTTACCATACTTCCCATTCCGCCTGACTATATCGATTCCATTACCTCTGCCACATACCAGGAAAGCGACCTGCGTAATGTGCAGGTAGCCGCCGGCATTATCGCTCCGGCTAAAGACCGTCCCGCGGTTCAGGATTTTTATACTTTTTTAGTTTCTGATACCCGTGACATCTTTGAAAATTATGGCTTCCGGGTTACCACCGAATAATCAGGTGCTCACACTATGAAACACTCTATAAAACCTCATTACGGAAAGGGTTTTGATCTGCTCCTGGCGCTCCCGCTCCTGGCATATGTTCTCCTGCTCGCTGTTTTTATTGCGGTCATGTTTATGAAGCTCTCCCCGGTCGCTGTCCGGGAGATTTTTGCCAGCCCGCCTATTCGGGACGCTTTCCTGCGTTCTTTGTATACCTCCGTAATCAGTACGCTTATCTCTCTCGGTATTGCCATCCCTTCCGGGTACGTCCTCTCGCGCTACCGCTTCCCGGGCTGGAGTATTATCGATTCTCTGCTCGATATCCCTATCGTCCTTCCTCCATTGATTATGGGCCTGTGTATCCTGCTGTTCTTCGCCCGCACCAGCGTCGGCCAGTTCCTCGACCGCGGCCTGGCGGCCTGGCTTTCTCAATACCTGCACTGGATCCATCCTTCCGGCGGTCTGTTCATTTTTAATGTCGGCGGTATTATCGTCGCCCAGGTTGTGATCGGCTGCGCCTTTGCCGTGCGCGTTATCAAATCCGGCTTCGACGCGCTCGACCCCCGCTATGAAGAAGTCGCCATGACCCTCGGCGCCAATCGCCGTCAAACCTTTACTAAAATTATCCTGCCGGGCGTTTCCCCCAGCCTGATCGCCGGGGCCGTTATTAGTTGGGCCCGTATCTTCGGCCTCTTCGGCCCGATCCTCCTTATCTGCGGTACAACCCGCTTCCGTACCGAAATTCTACCGACTTCCATATATCTCGAATACAGTGTCGGTAACCTCGACGGCGCTTTGGTGATGGGTGTTGTTATGATTGTTATCTCAATGCTGACTTTGCTTATCTTTAAACGCTTTGCGGGTGATATGGAGGTGTGGAAATGCTCCCGGCCATAAGCATTGATGCCATTAGTTTCCAGATCGGCGACTTTTCTCTGGATACTATTTCTCTGGATATCCTTTCACAAGAATATTGCGTTCTTACCGGTACAAACGGCTCCGGCAAAACCCTGCTGCTGAAACTTATTGCCGGGCTGTATAAACCTGATGCAGGCCGAATAGTTCTGAACAGTCGCTGCCTGAATTCCGTTCCGCCCTGGAAACGTAACATCGGCTACGTTCCTCAGGACGGCATGCTTTTCCCCCGCAGAACCGTTCGTGAAAATATCAGCTTCGGGCTCGAAGTTCGCGGCATTTCATCTCACACTATAAACCGTAAAGTCAATTATATTACCGAGTTGCTCCTGATTTCACACCTGCTCGACCGCATGCCCCGCGGCCTCAGCGGCGGCGAACAACAGAAAGTCTGCCTTGCCCGCGCACTCGTTATCGACCCCGCTGTCCTCCTCCTGGATGAACCCGTCAGTGCTATTGACG
>CAZCLS010000095.1:0-1862 GCA_964499565.1 uncultured bacterium | reverse complement strand
CTCGTTATCGACCCCGCTGTCCTCCTCCTGGATGAACCCGTCAGTGCTATTGACGAAGCGACCCGCGATACGCTCTGTTTTGAATTGCGCGAAATTCATTCCCGCCTCAACCTAACGACTATTCACATATCTCACAATTCCCGCGAAACAGCGATTGTCGCCGACCGCATTATTATGCTCTCCAACGGCCGGCTGCAATCAAGCACCGCAAACACCCCCCTCGCTAAAACTACACCCGAACCCTAAACCCTATCATCCATCATCCATCTACCATATTTTCAACAGACACCGGTGATACACGCCGTTGGCGGTATCACCGGTGAATTAGTTTTCTGCCTCAGGATTGCATGCTCACACCCCCTTCGGGCAGTCTCTGCCCTGCACACATAAAGTAGCCCCTGGCTTCTCCGAAGCCGGGGCCTGCCTTCACACAGGCCTCCAGCACAAAAACACATTCCTCCTTTGCCCCGGGGTCGTAGACTTCTGGGGCTACCTGATTCCCAAAGCCTGTTTGTTTTCTCCCTCTACCGCCAACGCCGCAACCACTCCTTCCACCGGCTTTAATTCATACACTTCCCATGCATTCTCTCTATCTTTGCCTTCTTTAAGCCATACCCGCGGTGTGCCGTTGCCAAGCGGTACTGACACGCCCACATCCGTCAGATAATCACTCAGAGCCAGTCCGTGCGCTTTAACAAACGCTTCTTTGCAGGTCCATAATCGGTAAAATGCTTTCAGTTGTTCCGCGTCCGCAAGAGATGCAAGATATCCGTATTCGTCCGGCATGAAATAGCGTTTAGCAATACTGAGCACAGATACCGGGCGGATATATTCCAGGTCGATACCAACCTTCCTCCCCTTCGCAACGGCCAGAATGCCGTATTCTCCCGAATGAGAAAGATTGAAATGCAACTCTGATCCCGGCAGAACCGGTTTGCCGTTAGTCGTGTAATCAAAACTCACTTCTTCCGGCCGGGTTTGGCTATACACACCCAGAATCGTCCGCTGCATGCCGCGCGCTACCGTATATTTTCGTGACAGTTCCGGCAACCGGTAGCGGTCCGCCCGCCGGCATTCTTCCGCTGTCAGAAACTTCCGCATTGATTCTATTTTCTCCGGAATTGCATTCAAAGAGAAAAACCAGGTGTGTACTTCACGGTTATTCAAAGCGCGCTGGCCCGCAACCCGATCACCCGGCATTGCTTTGTAATGAAATATGTCTATATTTTCTGATCTTCTAGAATTCATACTTGTCTGGTTTTTCCATTTTGAACGTCTGGAAAAGGGATAGTCTGCGATTGTGCCGACAGAACGCCTGACTCACGCCCGGCCTGTTCAAAAACCGTCAGGGCAAACTGAATATCTTCTTCACTGTGAGCCGCAGTCACCGTTACCCGCAGCCGCGGCGATTCGAGCGGAACAGCAGGGAACATTACCGGCAGCACAAAAATGCCTGCCTGTTTGCAGGCGCGTGTCATCTGAATGGTTTTTACGATAGTACCGCACACAACCGGTACAATCGGGGTACAACTGTTCAGTATATTAAATCCCAGGACTGCCAGGCCTTCGCGCAGCAGGAGGGCATTGTGCCGCAGCCTGGCTACTCGTTCCGGTTCATGCGCAAGCAGTTCAAACGCGGCTTTTGCAGCAGCGGCCTGGGGCGGCGGCAGCGCAGCCGAAAAAACAAATCCCCGCGCCTGGTTCTTTAACGCGAATATCATCTCTTTCGACCCGGCTACATACCCTCCCACACTGGCTATCGCCTTTGACAAAGTGCCCATCTGCAGCACGCCCGAGTCAGGTTCAATCCCGAAATGTTCGAAGATGCCGTGCCCTTTCTCTCCCAGCACGCCCGTGCTGTG
>CAZCLS010000094.1:6310-10303 GCA_964499565.1 uncultured bacterium | reverse complement strand
GGCCGGTATGAAACAGCAGTTTCACATAGTCATAATTCGCGAAATCTCCGAAAAAAAACCCGGTCCGGGTGAGCACATGCCAGAACAGAATCGTGCTGCAAACCGCAAGCATAATTACCGCCAGGTAACGCATTGCAAAACTCTGTTTGGAAGACGGCACTGTTTTTTTTGAGCGGGGTCCAGCCATTCGATCACGGGTCCTGTTCGTTAGTTTTCGGTCGCCGGAGATTGAGCAAGATTAACCTGCTCCTGGAATACCTGCCGTAGAGGGGCGCTAATGTAACGAGCGTTCTTCAACGGATGGGCGCTGGCTGAAGATAGCGTCTGCAGCGATCTAGGCGTAACGGCAACACGGATGATATCAGTTTCTCGAAGTACAGGTGGCGGGGGATAGAACCGGCCGCTATCGGGCGCGGCTTTCTGCTCCATGCGCGCTATCATGGCCTTCAATTCAGCGCCGCTGACATCGCATACCATGAGCTGAGAATGGGGGAACAGCAGATTTGCCGCCTCGGACCCGCGCAGCCGCAGCAAACCGGCAAACCGGGACTGTTCAGTGCTGGATACCCATACCATGTCGGCATCCGATGCGCGCCGCAGCGTCGCGACATATATCGCGACGCACGCTTCCAGCGATGTTATCCGGTTTGACAGGAACGGCGAGGCTAAATCGTCCGGGTCAAGTTTCCAGCCGTGAGTGAAATGCAGCGCGCGTTCATATTTATCTATTCCCTGCAACCGGACCAGTATGTCCGGAGGGTCTTCAACCGGAAATGTCCAGTCTTTGATCCAGTCTGCGTCGGGTTGGTAAAAAGCCGGGTCGGATGAAGCCCAAATCCAGACCTGGCGGCCGGGATTGCCCGGGTTGGGCTGTACAATCCAGGCGCCCCGCCCTTCCAGCGGAATGCTCAATTCTTTCGTTTCAAGGCTGGTCTTCTTCAGTGGCATTGCCAATGAGTCCGCCAGACTTTTCACATAGGCGTTTTCTTTCGGTCCGCCCAGAAGAATCAAATTGTACGCCTTCAGATCGGCCGTGGCCGCCTGACTGTCTTTCAGCAGGGGTATTACGCCGGTGTCCATTATACGGCCCGGAAAGGACCAGCGTTGAATGAGCTGCGCGCAGCGAGCTATGGCTGCGTTCTGCTGCGCGTCTCCCGTTGTGCCTTGCACTATCAGCAGCGGCTCGCCATTGAAAAAATTCTGCCAGCTCCCGCGCCGGTATGGATTCAGAACCGCAGCCGCCGGTTCGCGCCGAACCTGGTAGGTTTCGTTGCTGTAGCGGATGAACAAAGCCGGGGGAAGCGGTGCGGATATTTTCTGCTGTTTGCCGTTGATTATAATGCTCAGCAAAGAATCTTTATCAATATACCTGGCCGGCAGCTGCACGGTTGCCGACCGAATATTACGACAACTTATCAGCAAGTCGTTCTTGGAATAAAATCTGCTTGCCAATGTTGCCTGCTGCCGCGGTAGTTCGGGCACCAGGTCCGTCAGCCAATAGGCCGCGCTGTTCCACGAGTACATGCTCTCCAGAGTGACTTCCTGGGGCGTTTTCTCCCGCCGGTAATTCAACATCCATTCGACCGGCCGGAACAGTTCCGCAGCTGTCTGCAGGTGATAGCCCGCTTTGGGAATCTCGTTGTAGACGATCGGGCACAGCCGGTTGCGCAAAAAAGTGTAGGCCGCGCGCGAAAATGCTACCGGCATTATCAGGTCCTCTTCTCCGTGAATTATCGTTACCGCCAGTTCACGCAGATTGCCCAGGGGATTGCCGGCCGAAAAACTGTTCAGAGGCGCTATTGAGGCAAACCGGCCCGGATACCAGCTGGCCAGATTCCAAACGCCGTATCCTCCCATGCTGCTCCCGATTAATGATATTCGGTCAGGATCGATACTGTAGAAATTTGTCATATAATCGATTGCTTCCAGAACATCAAATGCCGATAATCCGATATAGGCGCAATTCGGTCCGCGGCCGTGCACGCGAACGGCTATATACAATGAAGCTGACGCTGACTGGCGGAACGCGTCTGAATAATCCTTGGCCGCGTCATGTAATATTACAACTAACGGCATGGGTGTGCCGGGCGTGTATGTCGTCGGAACGCTGACATAAAACGGCTGACCGGAGCCATCCGCCTTGGAAAGATAGGCCGCCTGGTATTCTCCTGATACACTGCCGAGATAGTCTATCCCGCGTCCCAGTTCGTTCAGGATCGTGTCCAGGCTGGTTACTATCCGGTGGGCTTCGATCGCATTGCTGAAACGCATCGTGTTGGTATACATTCTCAGGTTCTGCAGATGATAGCGCAGAAGCCCCTGGTGCCGTAACGCGATCCGAGCCGTAAGAGACGTTTGCGATAACGTGTTCAGTAGTTGTTGAATCCGCGCTGTCCGGTTCGATAACAGCTGATCTGTAGATGTAAAATACAAGTTGATATGTGCCGACGGCTGCCGGCCCGGTATGCCTGATGCCTGCGCATCAACGGTACATTGCGGTTGATTGAACAACGCGCCGGGTATCGCTATCTTTTCCAGCGGCGTGCAGGTGAACGCCTGGGTTTCACGGCCCTCACTGGAAATCCAGCGCCCTTTGATCGTGACAACAAAATCTGTTACGGCCGGAACGGTGGTGAACTGCAGATATGCCGCCGCGAACGCGCCGGTCGGCGTGAATAGGTTTATATCCAGCGTATTACTGACGTTGGCAGCTATAATTTTGCGGTGCTGGGCGCGGTCCAGCAGCCGCACTGAAAATTTCCACGCCCCCAGGTTATCTTCGGATTTAACCGTGATGCGATGCCGGCCTTTTTCCAGCTTTATTTTCCCCCAGTCTTCATCCGCCCGGTAGCCGCGATCCGCGTATTTATCGATCACCAGGGTGTCGTCCATCCAGACCCGAATACTGTCGTCTGAACCGGCATGCACGAAATATTCACCCGCTTCATCCACCTTGATGCTGCAAATCGCGTAGGCGCAGACATGATCCGGCCTGCCGTACAGCGTGTTCAGATCTATCGCTGGTGTTACACAAATAATGTTAGTGAACGGGAGTGCCCTGAGTTCAGGGATGATTGTACCCGCCTTAACATCCGCTTTCAGTTCTCCCCCGAGTTCGCGCAGAAAATCAGTGAATAATCCACTTCTCTTTTCCACACCGTTCTCAAATGGCTGGAGCTCGTTTGGTAACGGGCCCGATACCAGCCAATTGGTTATGTATGCTCCCGGCGTCAACGTCAATTCAGGTATTTTGGCCTGAATGTCTGCTACGCTGTATGCCAGGAAGACACTCACTGCCGCGGCTGCTATTCGTGTGCGGTTGCGCATAATGGTGATTGATGGAGTTTATGCTTTTACTAGGCTTGTTACGGTTGCGGCTATGCCCTGCGGATCAAGATTATAATCTTTATACAACTCAGCCGGCGGACCGGACGAAGCATAGGCCGTAACGCCTAACGTTTTAAAGGTGCATGACAGGCCTTTGTCAACTAAAACACCGGCCACAATCGATCCAAGTCCCGACACAGCCAGGTGGTCTTCTACCGTTACTATTATGCCGGTTTGTGCCGCTGCGGTGATTGCCTCGACATCCGGCGCTAATGGTGAAGCCATAATGATCACACGGGCCTGGATGCCCTGCTCTTTCAGCAGCGCCTGCGCTTTCACCGCGTTACCGCATACGGTCCCGGTTACGATGATCGCGGCATCGCTGCCGTTCCGCACGATATCGGCCTTGCCGTATTCAAACGTGTAGCCCTCACCGAAAAATGGTGCGCCGTCTTCCGCGGTTATTGTGGCTAATTTGGAGCGGCCCATAACTAACAGTGACGGTTTCGTGCTCTGAGCGATGTAGCGCGTCGCCCGATCGGTCTGGTTCGGATCGGCCGGCACGATAACTTCCATTCCCAGCAGATTGCGGAACAATCCGATATAATCTATGCACTGATGCGTCTTGCCGTCTTCACCGACATCCAGTCCGCAATGTGTGCAGAC
>CAZCLS010000094.1:0-6210 GCA_964499565.1 uncultured bacterium | reverse complement strand
TGCACTGATGCGTCTTGCCGTCTTCACCGACATCCAGTCCGCAATGTGTGCAGACAATTTTCGGATGGGCGTGATTCAAAACCGACAGACGGTGCTGGTTGTATGTTTCATCGACACCGAACACGCCGAAGTCGGTAAAAAATGCCTGCACACCGCTTATCGACATCGCACCGCAGATCGAGGCCGTGTTGTGTTCCTGGATGCCGCATTGGAAAAATTGATCCGGAAACTGCTTCGCAAACGCGGCAGTCTTGACGCTCGGTTGCAAGTCGCAGTCAAGCACTGCCAGGGGCGTCGTCCCGGCTGTTCCGGCGTTCGCCACGCCGATATCCAGGATGGCGTTGCCCCAGGCGCTGCGGTTGTCGGTCTTTTCGTCCGCTGCATACGTCCGCGGCGTACCGGTCTCTACCCGCACCGGGAGACCCTGCCCGTGAAAATCAGCCATCTTCATTGTCTGCGGTTCCATCCGTTTTGCTTTCATCGCGTCCAGGTTGTCTTCCACGCCAAGTTCTTTAAGAGCCGCTTTGCATTTTTCTTCCGATAATGCCGAACCGTGGAAATGCTCGTCGTTCTCCATGAAGGAGACACCTTTGCCCATAACTGTTTTAGCAATAATGACCGTCGGAACACCATTCGCCAGTGCCTGTCGCGTGGCCGCGTACAGGGCCTGCAAATCATGCCCGTCAGCGTCAATCACCTTCCAGCCGTCCGAGGCCCAGTTCTCACTGATGTTCTGCGGCATCACTTTGGCTGTGTCGCCATTGATCTGCAGATGATTCAAGTCGACATACGCAACGAAATTCTTCAAGCCGAACTTAACCGCTGTGCGCCGCGCTTCGGTAATCTGGCCTTTCTGCTGTTCACCGTCGCCCATCAGGCAGAATACCCGGTAGTCCAATCCGCGCACTTCGCGCGCCAGGGCGAAACCGACTGCCGCCGACAGTCCCTGGCCCAGGTTGCCGGTGTCCCATTCCACTCCAGGCACACACTGTTCCACATGCCCGGCAAAACTGCTGCCGGTCTGCCGGAAATGGGCGACTGCCTCCTCAACCGGGAAAAATCCCGCGCGTCCCAGAGCACTGTATACACCCGGAGACGTATGACCGTGGCTTACCACGATCCGGTCCCGGTCGTCTTTCAACGGGTTGGCGGGATCGACTGAAGCGCAATTATATAACAGGGTATACATTTCCATGGAAGACATCGAACCGCCGGGATGTCCGCAGGCAGCCAGGGTTGTCATTTTCAGCACATCCCCGCGCGCCAGTCGGGCGCGTTCGGTCAGCAGTGCTAATTCGTCTGTTGTCAGTTCAGGATTGATGAATTCTTTCATTCGCGCATTTGCTCCAAAAAAAAGTTAAGTACCACCAGAAAAACATTGTAATAATACAGCGAAATTATAGCATTTACACCTTTTTAATGCAAAGCCGTGATAGCTCAATTGTGGTGTCTTCCCTTGAGTTAAGGTGAAAAAATGTTACAATATTCACTTGTTTCAGTATAAAAACCTGGTTTTTCCGTATGGACGGCTGCAATAAGAACACTATCACACGGTAATGAAATCATTCAGGTAAATTATGGATATATCAAACATCAGGATTACGTCAGTTTTATCCGTCTCATTACTGGTAACGCACCTGGCAGCGGCATCCCCGGACTTTTTGTCGCGGCCTGCAACCAATGCCCGAATCATCTCTAACAGAACCGCTCTGGTTACAATAACGCTTCTCAACCGTGAGCACCAACCGCTTTCCAACACGATTATTTCTGTCAATCACCTGCGCCACCGGTTTCTTTTCGGCTGTAATGCGTTCATGCTGAATTCCTGTCCCGGCAGGGAGCTTGAAACTGAGTATCGAAATCATTTTACCCGTCTTTTTAATTTTGCCACGCTTCCATTTTATTGGAATTCATATGAGCCGGAACCCGCAAAAACAACTCAGGCGGCCATCACGCCCATGCTGCGCTGGTGCCGTGAAAACCGCATCGAACCGAAAGGCCATCCGCTTGTCTGGCATGAATGCCTGCCGCAATGGATAATGAAAAAATCTCCCGACCAGGCGTATGCAGACCTTTTGCGGAGAATCACCCGGGAGATCCAATCGTTCCCGGGTGAAATCGACACCTGGGACGTATTGAATGAACCGGTTGTCATGCCGTCATATAATACTAACAGTAATCCTCTTGCATGCTATTGCGCCTGGACAGGCATAACGGCGATGATCAGTCAGACATTCAGTGTCGCCCGCTGTGCTTCACCCAAAGCCACGTTGATTCTCAACGATTATAATATATCCCCAAAGTACGTGGATATAATTCGAACCAGTTTGAATGCGGGCGCTTCCATAGATGTTATCGGTATTCAGTCGCACATGCACGGCGGGTACTGGGGCAAAGAGAAACTGTGGGAAGTTTGTGAACGCTTTGCCCGGTTCGGCCTGCCGCTTCATTTCACTGAATTAACCATAACCTCCACGACCGGCGAGGAGCTGCAGGCCCGGGAGGTTGATGAGTGTTACCGGGTCTTGTTCTCTCATCCCGCGGTCCAGGCGGTGACATGGTGGGATCTAAGCGACCGGGGTGCCTGGCGCGGCGCGCCGGCGGGATTGCTGCGTAACGATATGAAACCAAAAAAAGCCTATGCCGCACTGGATACCTTGATAAATAAAGAATGGCGAACCGGTCCGCTTATTGTGAAAACAGATGAAAATGGACAGGCTGTCTTCCGGGGTTTTTTGGGGGAGTATACCATGATAGCAGCAAATACAACCAACACAATCGCGCTGGCCTGTAAAGGACAGACAAATATCCTGCTGCGCAGCGGCACGGTGCAGTAACACATGGGACCTGGACACGAAAAACTTGACAGCTACCGCTTATAGACTGGCTATTGGCATAGGTGTCAGGCAGGCAAGGAACGTGTCATTTACGGTAATTCACAAGACGATTTGGATCCCGATAGCGATTTGAAACATAAAAAAACTGCGGTTCCGAGGAACCGCAGTTATAATTGAGCCTGTACAGGCAACAGCATGCTTAACGACGACGCAGGAAAAATCCTATGCCGGACAGCAGTGCAATCAGCATTCCTGGTTCGGGTATACCTTCAACCTTCAAGTCATCGTAGCTCGAGCCGTCAAGGTCCCCGCCAGTCCACGCTCCCAAAACAATCCTTGTAGGAAAAGGGGTTCCAGTAATATCGAGAAGCTGTCCCGTTACTTTCTGGGCATTGGCTTCATCGGGTCCGAATTCCGCCTCGATAATCCACATCGTCGTCCAGTCCACTGTAAACGAAGCATAGACCCATTCGCCCGCGGCCGTATGATCATCGTCACGCAATTCGTACTGGTCCCAGTTTAAATTCAACCAGCACTCCACCCCGTCCGTATTGATACCGGCCATCATGCCGGGATACTTGAAATCGAGCCAACCGGATGCACCGTCAGGATTCTTTTTGAACAAGCCGCTGAACTTTGTGATGGTGTAGCCTGTGGCATCAATAGGATGCTCATAGTCCCAATCGTGAACGTAAACGGACTGGTTTCCATTCGGAGTCGTTACATCATTCGTGACATACTGTAACCCGCCGCCCGCTTCTAAACCCCATCCGTTCTGGCCGGCAAGCTCTCCCTCGCTATATGTGGGGGATTCAAAATCACTTTCGAAAATGACTGCCGCCAGGCCAGGCATGGCTATAAACAGGATAAATAATGTTGAGAGAATGGTTTTTTTCATGATGCTACCTCTTGGTATTACATTAAGGAAATGTTTGTGTACTGTCACCGATTTCATGGACACTGATTTGCGTACTATAAAGTAACTGAAAACATACATTTTTTCATTGGTAATCCTCTTTTCATTGGCAATCCTCCATATATATTAAAAAATCTTGTAATAGTTTAAAGTAAACTAAATAAGTTTGAACATGTACAGATGACACAAAATAATGTCACTACGTAACATTAGAGGGATATTCTTCCGCTGTTTCTTACTCATAGATGCATTGATAAATAAAAAATGGCATATCGCGCCGCTGACTGTGCAAACAGATGAAAACGGTCAGGCTGTCTTCCGGGATTTTTTGGGGGGAGTATACCATGATTGCCGGTAATGCCACCAACGTAATCACACTGGCCTGCAAAGGGCTAACAAATATCCTGCTGCGGAGTTGCATTCAGGCGCTATAGAAGTATATTGCAAAATAGGAATAGTCTTGTTATAATTACTCATTGTTCGTATATTGATGAACGGCCCATTCGTCTAGTGGACCAGGACGCAAGGTTCTCATCCTTGAAACAGGGGTTCAATTCCCCTATGGGCCGCCACTATAAAAACACACTGAAACCCGCATGAATACAAGCTCTCATGCGGGTTTTTGCTGTGGGTTTTGAATGGTGAAAAGGGGCATAAAATGGCACGAAATGATATAAAGACGGGTACCATACGGGTACCAGACCTTTTCAACTATATACTCCAGCTGCCATAAATTCTGGTCATTTTCATGCTGTTCAATCACCACAATGTATAAGTGAAAACAATCTGACCGGTGCAATATTTTCTCTTCCATTGCACTCACCCCACCGCTATGCTACAATGATGCCATGAAAAGACTGAATACGATACTACTGCCATTAATCATATGGACCGGACTCGCCCCAGCCCTCTACGATCCACCGTCCAACTACTACGACGCTGCTGCCGGTAAGTCCGGCCCTGAGCTCAAATTAGCCCTTGCCGGTATTATCTCCAACCATACTGTCAGGAGCTACGCTGATGCCAGAACCATCCTGCAGACCCTCGATGCAGTGTATCCCAAATGATTGCGTGAGCTGGCGTGTCGTGTTTGACCCTGAGACTTCAATTCTTTTCATCATCAGTATCGAACCTGTCCAGAGGACTCTTAATGCCTAACGCGCCTTTCTGCATTACATGGGTATAGATCATTGTTGTCCGAACATCTTTATGCCCCAGCAGTTCCTGCACGGTACGGATGTCGTACCCGTCTTCTAAAAGATGGGTTGCGAAACTATGACGGAAGGTATGACAGCCCGCATGTTTCATAATCCCTGCCTTTCGCACCGCATCTTTCACAGCCCGCTGCAAAGAACTATGATGCATATGAAACTTAAAAACTTTTCCGGTGTCAGGATCAACCAACCGGGTACTGCTCGGGAATACAAATTGCCAAAGCCAGCTCCTTGCCGCAGATGGATATTTCTTATCAAGCTGCGTTGGCATAAACACTCGCCCATATCCCTTCAGAAGTTCCTGTTCATGGTATTTCTTGATCTTCTCCAGGTGCTTCTTAAGTACATCTTTAAGTGAATCCGGCAATACAGTAATCCGGTCTTTCTTTCCTTTTCCGTCATGAATTACTATATAGTTTGAGTTGAAATCAATATCTTTTACTCGTAATCGTAAACACTCCATCAAGCGCATTCCTGTGCCATACAACAATTGTGCCATCATTTTATGTTTCGCATCCATTTTCGAAAATACTACGACGACTTCCTCTTTTGTGAGTACAACAGGAATATTTTGCGACCGCTTTGCTCTGATAGCATTGATGTTTTCTTCAAACTCTATTTTCAATACCTTCTTATACATGAATAGGATGGCATTTAACGCTACGTTCTGGGTTGATGCGGCTATATTGCACTCAATTGCAAGATGACTAAGAAACATTTCAATTTCTTTCACCCCCATTTCCGTCGGATGACGTTTGTTATGATAGAGTATGAAGTGCTTTATCCAATAGAGATAACTTTTCTCTGTGCTATACGAGTAATGTTTAATGCGTATGCATTCTCTTACAGTGTCAAGGAACTTTTTAGCCATTGCTGTCTCCGGTTGCATTTTTAACATGAATATTTTATAATGTATCTGTGCGTAACACATGGAGTTACAAACGTTTTGTCAGCAAACTTGCATGTTATATTGCAAGAATACGACTTTTCACACGTCCGTTCTTTGGCAGCTGTGCAAAAAGATGCACTAACACGCTTGTTCTATTATATATACGCAGGAGGCGGCACATTTTTGCGTATTATATTGCAAACATTTGCCAACTTGCCCGGTTATTTTTGCGTGTTATATTGCAGAAACCAGGAATATCAGAAGATATCCTGTTCATATAAAAACATTTACGAGGTGCGCTTTTTTTGCGTGTTATATTGCAAAGATTCCCCTCGTGCAACACAATAACTTGTT
>CAZCLS010000093.1:1493-10310 GCA_964499565.1 uncultured bacterium | reverse complement strand
AGGACAGTACTCCAGTACTCCATTACTCGACTTCTTCAGTAGGATGAAGGGATTTGGGGTGTAACAATTAACGAGTTGGTTACTTCGCCCTTGCAGGGCTGGACTGGTTGGATGACGTGATACCTGGGGCGATGGCCCGGGCTTTGGTACTGCGGCCTTACAGGCCTTATTTAATGCCTGTGTTGCGTGTTTTTTTTGTGAGATGTGAGCGGAGAAATAGTAGTGTCTGGAGGGGAATACAAGCTAATAGTAGTTGTATTCGCAATTACAAGCTAAGAAAGGTTGTAAAGATTGCTTTTTTATCATACAATAAAAGCCGCATTGATAGTATTGTGAAAGTGCTAACTATAATGGATTGTTATGAAGAACATATCGAAATTTACATCTGCATTGCTCGAGACTGCCACGATCATGACAGTCGCAATTATATTTCCATATTACACAGCGGGAGCGATACTGGAGCAATCGGAAACGCCCCGGTTAGTTACAATAATTGACGGTAAAAACATCCCGGGAGATTTTGGCAATGCAGCATGGGAAACATACCAGAACACTGTTACTGATTGGGGAGATAATAAAATCCTGGCAATGTATCTTATGACTAATGATACCCATTTGTTAATTGGGATACCGGGATATATAGAAAACAACAGTCTTGTTGTATTTCTGGATGTGAATAAAGATACAGGTTCAAATGCTATACCCGCGGGCTTAAGCTGGCCTGAACGAGTCAAGGGCATGGCGGGCATGCGATTTGATGATACGTTCACCCCGGACAAAGCGGTTTCCGTGGGAATAAATGAAGGCAGAACCGAAGGCTGGGTTCATCTGGAAAATATCGTGGACGATTCTACACTTTTCCTGGGAACAATGACAGGAATTAATACTGATGGATGTAGCGTGACAAATGGCGGGATATTAGTCGGAGCTACAATTAATGATCCGCCGGTAGATACGTCAAAAGGCATTGAAATAGCTTTAGGATATGATTCGATCGGGAATAACACTCGTACTGTTAGTGTAATGGCAATCATAGCTAATCTTGGGGGTGATTGGGCTTCGAATCAAGCACTTCCACCTGCAGGTGGCAACTATAACTGGGTAAGCGGACCAGCGTACAACCATAACGCATCACTGGTGCCGGGGTATCAATTTATTACGATAGTGCTGCCGCCTGTCCGGAATAATGACGAGTCACCGCACATTGCAACAAATGCTCTGGTGTTTCCTGCGGCCGGAAGCGTTATGCACAAAAATCAGACAACAAATGTACTTTGGAATCCACTTGGAATAACAGATGATAATGATGGTAACGATCTGACTATAAGTAAAATCAGTATTTTAGAAAGCGGAGGATTGTCTGAAATATCAATTGTGGCAACAAATATCTTAAATAATACAGGCACGGTCAAAATATTTGTACCTGATGATCTGTCATATTCAGAAAAATATTACATGCAATTCGAAGTGGTAAACAGTAGTTCATTGACCAGCAACAGAATATTTTATGACAATTCATTTACTGTCATACCCGAACCGAATTTTTGTCTTCTTCAAGAATTATTTATTTTAATACTAGTGTGTCGTGTTAATAAGAATAAAATGTAACAGGGACCGAAATGAATACACAGAAGCAACTACCGAGCGAGAATCTACCGGCAAAGACCGAATTTTTGCTTTATACGACAAAAGATGGGCGTGTGCGGATACAGACGCGCATGCAGAACGAGACAGTCTGGCTGACACAGCAGTTGATTGCTGAACTGTTCCAAACAACGGTGCCCAACATCAGTATGCATATCCGTAACATTTACGGGGAGGGGGAGTTAACGCCGGAAGCAACTATTAAGAAATTCTTAACAGTTCGGCGGGAGGGCACACGTGAAGTCGGGAGAGAGCTGGAATACTATAACCTGGATATGATCATTTCAGTTGGATATCGGGTGAAAAGCAATATCGCCACGCAATTCCGCATCTGGGCGACTGAGCGATTGCGGGAATATATTATCAAAGGTTTTGCCATGGATGACACCCGCCTCAAGGAAGCGGGAGGTGGGAATTACTTTGATGAGTTGCTGGCACGAATACGAGATATTCGCTCTTCAGAAAAGGTTTTCTGGTCGCGACATACTCACGCATGCCGGGAATATCAGTCACGATGAAGCAATACAGAAAGCGCACGAGGAATACGAGAAGTACCGGCAAACACAATTAGATAAGCCGACGGCAGTAGAGAACCATTTCATTGAAGCGGAGAAGGAGTTGAAAGCGATCGAGACTACACGTAAGAAAAGTAAAATATAGGGTCAGGCGTTGAATATTAACTATTAATTACCAAAAAGACATATTGGAACCACAGAAGATACGGAAGGGCACAGAAAAATATTACAAAATAATTTTTAGACAAAATGATTATATAAACAAATTTATGGGTTGAATCCGTCGGTTACCGGATTGGGTTGAATGGGTTGCATAGACTGATTACCGATTTATGATAACCGATTACCGGGGATGAAGGGGATAAGGGATGAGAGTAGATATGCGGGCTGAGACACCCGCTGCGGAGCCGCGGGTGCTACTTGTTGAATGCAAGCTTTGGGACTTGGAGTACACACTTCAGTCAAAGGGCTGACAGGTCAGCGTGAAGAAAAAGCAGGCTAAAGCCTGAACTCCAACGGGGGTTTGTTTGCAGGTGAGTGCGTTGTGCGAATGTAGGTTAGATTAAATTCAGCTTTGGCTTTGTGTGTTGATGAGTGTAATGAGTGAATGTGGGTTAGATTAAATTCAGCTTAGTGGCTGAATTTGCAGAATCCGGCGGTGGCCGGATTGGCGTGTTGGTTTTTTGCAGGTGTGCGTTGGGCGGGAATTTATGCGGTAATCGGTGAGTTTTTATCATTAAGCACAGAAGCGCGTAAGCGCCAAAGCACGGGTAGCATCGCTTTGGCGATGTTAAGGTTGGGAATAGGGCAGGAGGTACGTATGGGTGGCTATGGTTTTGCCTTTGCTGAAATAGGTCAGGGTGACGTCTATGCCGGTAGAGCCGTTGTCTACCTTGCTTACACGGCTGAAGACTCCGTTGCCTATGTATTTGACAATACCAGGTTTGCATGGTTCGGTCCATTTCTTTTTGTTCAGCTTTTTGTCGAATTCAATGACCCCGTCTCCTAAGGTGTTGGAGATAAATATGTAGACATGGGATCTATCAACATAAATGTTGGTGAAATCGGGTTCGTTAGCCTCGCCCATTTTAACGGCAGATTTAGTGATTTTGTATGCCGCATAGGATTTGGATTGATCATTTCTGATATAGAGATATTTTCCATTCCAGACGATCCCGTGCCAGTAAACATCAGCATCCTGCAGGATGGCATTTTTACATTTTACATTGTTTTTGGCGGTGACATAGGTCAGCGGCAGGTTGGTAGGAGAGGAGGGTGGACCGATGAGATGCCAGTACAGAATTCCGCCCTTGGTATCTGTTTTGTAGAACAGACTATCCTGGGCAGGTACCGGCAGATAATGTTCCGCAAACTTCTTGCCGTGTTTATAATATACAACCTTTAGACTTAAACCATCAAATGCCACGGACACAATAATGTCTTTACCCGGTAAGACTATCATGGTTACAGCAGCATACGGAATAGAGTACAAGACTTTTTTGAGGGATGAATTGAAAGTAGTAATACCGTTTTGTGAAACGTTTTGCAGGTATATGACAATTAATGATTTAAAGATCTGGCCGATCAATGCATAATCCACCACCTGCACATTAATTTTTTTCAATCCTTTACTGGTAATCTTATAGAGAATAAATTTACGCTGGAAGGGAGCTACGCCTTCGGTGGTAAACTGCAGCAGGTGTTTCCCGGTATAATGAGCGATATCATATGTGGAATACCCACCCAGCCGAGGTACATCGACTATTTTATTGTTATTTTTATCGAAGATGGTCAGTGGCCCTTTCAATAAATTGCTGGTAGTGGTGTCGTATAACGTGACCAGCAGGGCTAAGGAACCGTCAGAAGCAGTATATGCGGTGACATAGTTTGTGACGGCATCGGCAGAAGCGGGTAAAGCGGACGCGATACAAAGCCATGTGACGATAAGCGTGGTGAGAACGAGTATGGGAAAGCGTTTCATGGCGAACCTAACGAAAGTGTTGTACTAGTATAGCATAAAATGAATTGCCAAGGTATCGGCATTCATTTTACCCAAAATACGCGATGGGATGAAAAAAGGGGGGTTCAGGGGATGAAGGTCGCGGAGCTCCCGTGGGTCAAAAGAACGCTGTGCGTTCTTCGGGTTGAATGGGTTACAGTGGTTACATAGGTTACATAGGTTACAGGGGTTGCAGGGGTTTAAGGACATTACTTCGGCACTATATTACTCCAGGGGAAGGCAAGGGGGCAGGCGTTGAATAATAACTATTATTTTCTGATCCAGGTATTCGCAGAAAATAATGGTAGGAATTGGGAGAAGCGGGGACGGGGCGAAGGGAAAAAAGCAGGCTGAAGCCTGTACTCCAACGCTGGTTTGTGTGCAAGTGAGTGTTTTGTGCGAATGCGGGTTAGATTAAATTCAGCTTAGGTTTTGTGTGTTGATGAGTGCACCGCGGGAATGTGAGTTAGATTAAATTCAGCTTAGGGGCTGAATTTGCAGAATCCGGCTTGGGGTTTGTGTGCTGGTGAGTGCATTGAGGGAATGTAGGTTAGATTAAATTCAGCTTAGGGGCTGAATTTGCAGAATCCGGCGGCTGCCGGATTGGGCGTGTTGGTTTTTTGCTGGTGTGTGTGGGGTGGGTATTGTGAGTGGTAAGCGGTGAATATTTAGTGGTGAGTCGAGGGCAGAGGGTAGAGAGCAGAGGGTCGTGAGTGGTGAGTCGTGAGTGGCTTTGCCCTGTGGTGTGCGAAGCTACGCCATCAGGGTGAGTCGTGAGTGGTGAGTTGCGATCGGACATCGGACATCGGACAACGGGCATCGGACAACGGCCCTCGGACATCGGTGAGCCAGCCGGTTTTTTCGGATATTAAATTGAAATTATTACACATTGTTTATTTACTTCAAAAGTAGTAGCATGTTCATGTATTAATAACCTGAGGATAGTGCTATGTTGAAAAAATATACTTTGTGGCTGTTGGTGTTGATTCCGTTTTTAGTTTTTGCGCAGGGTAAGGTAGTGCGCGTAATTGACAGCCGAAACCCTGAACCGGAACCGTATGACTGGCATTCGCATGGCCGGCTGGGGATCGAACCGGCTACCTTTGTCGGTTCGGAAACATATAATCGGGTCAAGCTGCGTGAAGCCAGCGGCAGAATTGTCGAAGTACCTTTCTTTCATTTCACGGCACGCGATTTAGGAGAGCTGCTGCATAAATTAGCTAAGTTTCCCGACAAAACTGAAGTTATCGATTGTTCGAACAGCGATGGCCAGCCTTTGGTCAATATCAATGCTGAAACATTGGCGTCAGGTCCGCTTGCTACGTGGCCCAATGCAGGCTATCTTGGCGGCGCATTCCACTCGATGAACAAACCCCCGGTCGTAGAAGATATCCTGGGTCGCAGAGCGGTCAAATTTTCTTACCGCACATGGGACTATGATACGGAATACAATGCCATGGTACTGGATACCATACCTGAAGATGCATTGGATGATAATAAACCGTTTACGCTGAGCGCCTGGGTACTGCATCCGGATGAATCTCCGGCAGGAGAACCTGAAGCACTGATGAGTTGGCATAACCGCAACGGCAACGACGGTTCGACGATGGACTGGAAACTGGGCAGCGTCTGGGGTGGGCTGTACGTTGCCGGGATGGGCGGTTCACTGTACTACGCACCTGAGCAGGGGGGAACCTTCTATACTCCGTACTATCAACGGCCGCCAGCGAAAGAATGGACGCATATGGCGTACGTGTACTCCGGCGGGGGGATTACCGGTACGTTGAAAGTATACCAGGATGGGCGATTACTGAAAACGTTTACGTCTGACTACGTGCCTGAGGTGTTGACCGCAACGAACATCACCAAAAATTCCGTTACCCTGAAAGGCTATCTACACACTGTATCCAATGATGTCAAAGCGTATGTCAGAGGATATATCGGCGAATACGATGCGCACCATTTCGGTCAGTTGCGGCATATAGGCCAGTGGGAACAGATGAACGAGATCGGCCTGAAATCCGATGGCGAATTCGAGATACCGTTCGAAGGATTAAAACCGGGGACACGCTACTATTACCGCATGTTTGCGTCTTACAACCCTGAATCATATGCCAATGCCTATGAGCAGACCCGCAGATGGGGCAACGCATGCGGATCGTTTGTTACAGCGGGTGAAGATGGCACCGTCGGCAAAAATATCCCACGCGATTTAGATCGATTTATTTTCCTGGGGGTACAATGGGGGAGCAAATGGTTCTCGTCATATCCGGGCCCTTCGGGCTTCTTCAGAGGCTATTTCAACCAGCTGAAATTGTTCGGTACAGCACTCGATGCCGACCAGGTTCGAACCGAAGCCGGGGCGACGGCTGTCTGGGACTGCTCGCCTGAAAATGCAGCTACAACGATGCTGAATCAGATTGATTTCAGCTGGAAAACGGGGATATCCAGCGCGGCTAATTTCGTTTTTTATATAGACACCGATCGCGCGAAGGTCGAGAACCGCAGCGCCACGGCCAAACAAGTAACCGGCACCCTGGTCCGGAATGTTGAGCTTGCACCGGGTTTGACTCATTACTGGTGTGTTGACACGGTAGACACCGAATCCACGGTACTGGCACCGGGCGATATCAATGAGTTTACGTGTACGTATGGCGAGCCGGTTGCGTTGCTTCCAAAAAACAACAGTTCCATCAGTGCCACGCGCTGTTTTGGATGGAAGAACACGATCGAGGGATTAGCATCCCAGGTTCTTTTTATTTCCACGAATAAACAAGCGGTGATCGCAGGCAGCGCCAAGAGATTCGAATTTGACGGGCGGCGGTTTGGGACTGAAATCAATCCCGATCAATACGAATTTGATTTTGGGCAGCACTACTTCTGGCGTGTTCAGACAACGCTGCGTGACGGCACAGTGATACCCGGCCCGGTCTGGGACTTCACAATTTACAACTATTTTGAGCCGGAATTTGACGGTGTAAGTGTTGAACCGTATCTGCCAAATTTCCGGCATCGGCGCGCCGCGCGGGTATTAAACACGTTCAGCCATCCAATTTTGTCAACCCCGCGAGCGGATGCGGATGAGCTTCGAGAAGTTCAGAACGGCATTGAACGATTTCTGTATAAAGATGAACGGCTTCAGGATTCACTGGCGGGCTTTAACGGAGCCACAATCATGAGCGCCTACGAAGGCGGTCCGTGTGTTGACGGGTTCCATTGCGGCAGTTACGGTGGTTTTCCCTACTGGAATATAACGATGCACGAAATGGGTCATCAAATCCATAACGCGCTGATGTGTTTAGACCCGGATTTCAATCAAAAACTGGAAGATTCATTCAATACGCGGCTTGACAACAATGCCTGGCTGGGGGCGTATGCGGCAGCCAACGTCGGCGAAAACATGGCGTGTTGCTGTCACCAATTTATCGATGGATTCGGGCGCGAAAGGTTGTTGCGCGAAGATCCGGCCACGTTCTATCTTTTGGATGAATATTTACCGGGCGACACGGCAATCGACCTGCACACGGCGTATGGCGTACAACTGAATCCAGACGACAGCATAGCATCCTGGGAAAATCGCGGAGGTATCGTTCATAACGTACCCGGGGTGCCGTATTACGATCGGGCGATGGAAACGGTGGGCGCTTTTACGGCGGTTGGTCATCCTGAAATACAGACGGTCAATGGCGTTTCGGCAGTCACGTTTGACGGGAAGTCCGGGTTGATCTGGGATCGCGCTTTGGTCTGTGGATTTGAGAAAAACCGGGCCTGGTCGATAGAAGTCTGGGCGCTCAAACAAGGTGCCGGAAATGGCGTTATAGCCGGCTGGGGCAATTCGGCTAATGGCGTGCAGCTGTTGTGGGATAGCGGGGTGGCATGGAATGTTGGCGGGAATTATGCCGAGTCACGGAAAAAGCTCAGTAATGGCGAGTGGTATCATATTGCGCTGGTATTCTCCGGTGGCGGGTATCACGATACAGAAGGCGATCTGAATGTATACATAAACGGGACGCTGACCGACAGCTGGAAATACAAACTCGATCTGGCTAAAGAACAGAAGGTGTATATTGGCGGAGAGACGGCGGGCGACACAATAAAAGAGGGTTTCGCGGGAAGTATCAGGCAGATCAGAATTTACAATTATGACATGGGCGTCAGTCAACTCAAACGGCATTATATCGAGGAACGTTCGCTATACGAACGGGACTACCCGCGTAATGTGGGTTCGAGTCTGTATGTCGATTTAGATGTCAACCAGTTGAAAGAAGACGGCACGCTGCATCATCATCCGCTCTATCCTGCAAGTCTGGAAAAAGGGTGGGTCAGGAGTTGGGCGAACAACGGAATTATAGCGGGGCGTGCCTGCAACGATGTCAGTGATTTGTGGGGGTATTCCGGCAGCACACCGCTTGTGGAGCCGGTAGATGGACTCAACTCGATAGTGTTTTCGGGCAAAGATCATATGGTTATGAATACACTACCGGACGGCAGCTTATTGAGGCGGCAGCCGGGGACGATTGAATTAGTTGTTTTCAACCGCGGTAGCGATACCAATGAAACGGTATTAGAATGGGGAGACTTTGAATTGAAGACACAGAATTTGAACCCGGGCTGGCAGCATCTGGCGATCAATCCTGAAGAACAAAAATCAATTGTTTA
>CAZCLS010000093.1:0-1393 GCA_964499565.1 uncultured bacterium | reverse complement strand
CCATGGGCAGCCATGCACCCGGCACGTTTGCACCCGCGTTAAAATCCGGCACACGTTATTTCTGGCGGATAGACAACGGACCGGTTTGGTCATTTGAAACGGCGCATGGAGAAGTAATCGCCCTGGACGCTAGTGACCTGCAGCCCGGCACGTTAACTTCCTGGAAAAACAAGGGAGAATTACAGGGCAGTTTCGTGCCGGCTGAACGTGGAAATATGATGGGATTTACAGTTATAACCTATGAAGGCGTGAATGCGTTTCAACTCGTTAACGGGCGCACGATGAATCTGGAAATGAATAGCCCGGAATTACGAGCTCTCAGCAAAAATTCTTTCTCAATTTCCGTGAGAGTTGCCACCATCAGCAGTACCGATACCTCTCCGATCTTATCGTTTGGCAACAAGGATAAAAAAGCTCAATTATGGTTCGGCACTCGCAATGCAGATGAACGACTGCTGACTCTTTCGACGGGCACGACCGGGGACAGTGAAAGAAGGAGAGGCAGGCGGCGTGGTCCTGACTCGTCAAAGCTACTGTTGACGTATACAAAGGGCAGTAACGCCAAGATGGCCTGCTGGTGGAAATGGATAACTGTGACCTATAGAAATGGCGTACTGGAAGCATGGTATGACGATGTTTTGATCGAGCGCCAAGAGGGTGGATTTGACATTGACTCAGTTGACTTTATTCAACTGGGATGGCAGGATGAAAACATGAATGGGAATATCTATCTGAACCAGCTTAAAATCTTTGACAAACAACTTTCCCGGGAAGATATCAGAAAGATAGTTGACGCAGATAATCCGCCAACCGCGTTAGTCAGTATCACTGCGCAGGGACAGGAGGTTGGCTCAAAAATGCTGACTATCAAAAACAGTGGCACGGTGAAGGGCGATTTTGTTTTGGAGGAGCAGGTTGACCGGGCGCCTGAGGTTAAAGAAATTAAGGGACAGAAAGCGGTTGTTTTAAATGGTCAGCAATTATTGAGTTCTGATTTCGTTCTACCGGACTATTTAGCAAACGGGAAGCCGTTCACGTTAGAGATCTGGGCATTAGACGATCAGGAATCCAACGACGGTGTTCTGATGTCGTTATCCAGGGAAAACAGTGCCAGGTATACGTCGCTCCTGTTCGGCACGCGCAATGATCCGAAAGCGATAGACGCGCCCAGGCGGGGCGGTATTGACTGGAGAGTCGATCAGGCGGCAACGCAAAAATGGGTGCATCTGGCGTATGTGTACGAAGGGGGGCGCAGATCTGATATCAGGTTGTATAGAAATGGCAAACTAAACAATACGATCCCGAATCAAACGCTGACGACTATTGCGGGAGATCATATAACGATCGGAGGGGTAATGGATGTACAGAAAGGGGAAGCGAAGATGTTTACTGG
>CAZCLS010000092.1:0-10383 GCA_964499565.1 uncultured bacterium | reverse complement strand
TTACCCGGTCATTCATTACTTCCCATTGAAACGGCAGGATTATGTCCCGGGCCTGTTGTACCCGCGAACCCCAGAATCCCCCACGTATTGTTACATTCTGCAATCCTACCGGTTTAGTTTTCATCTCTTGTTCTCCCTGGTTTTATTAATACGTACTACAGGTAGTTATATTTTCCAAAAGTTGTTAAGTATAACTATTTTCCTATTATATTTCAATGCCTATAACAATCAAAAGTATATCCAATGGTTTCAACCGCGAAATATCCAAATACTATTTTTAACCGCGATATTTATGAAATGGTTTCTGCCCGCGGTATATACGGAAAATCACGGAAATCTCTTTTGGCAAACACAAACTACACGAAATACATGACCCGAAAATGGTTAATAGGATTTTTGATCGCGGATTGAATTTGTAAATAAATACCAGAGACTAATGACCAGGGACCATCCGGTGTCCTGAAGGGACTCAGGCACATTACCGTAGCGCTTCCCCCCATGATCACAAGCCATTTCGTGGTTGCCTGATATTTCAGTGGAATTCCGTGAGTTCCGTGGGAAGTAACGCTACCCTACTGCCGCGGATCGCAAATTGAAAAAAATCAGGTACCGCATGCAGCCTGCAAACGCCTGCTATACAGTACCTGATTATCTTTATATCCCTGCCAAACACCAACTGTTTAGGTCCTTTCCGCTCTATCCCCTCGAATCAATACTATCCCTTTACCTTCAGGCTTGCTTCGGGTCTGCCCCGTACTGATTTTCACCCTGTGTGCCTTCCAGCGCCATGAATATAAGCAGTACAATAAAACCAACTACCGGGACTAACCCGATCAATATCCACCACCCGGTTCGCGCCGTGTCGTGAAGCCGCCGAATGGTAACGGCAATCCCGGGAATAAGCACTGCCAATGTGTATAGGCCACTAAGAATGCCCGGCATTTTTAACAAGCGTTCGATAAACCCCAGGACAACGGTTATGATTACGTTGAAGAGGATAAACATCCAGTATTCTTTGCGCCGTGACCGACCGTTGAATACTACATACTTTTTCAAGACTTCCAGATACCACTGCATAACGTCCTCCTTTGCTAATTCATTATTGTAATTGTATTGCTCTCGTCCCCTTTGTATAACCATTTCAGACTCACCATGCCTGAATTACCAGCACTATATTACTATTTTCATTCCCTTTTTTCAATCGGATGCCGGTTTTCACCACTGAACACCCGGAAAACCACGGAAATTCTATTTTGGCAAGCACGAACTACACAAACAGATATGAATGATGGTGTTTTTGGATTTAGGATTGTGGACTGATTACATACCAGTCTGACACGTCCGACTAATTCCCTCCCCCAAACCCGCCCGAGAGTCTTAGGCTGCAATCCGCAAATAATCATTACTCCTACGGACCGCGATTCGTTTCACTTGATACCGTCAAATACTTGATGAAAGCCCTGCTGTGCCAATTGTCCCATACATTAAGAATCAGCATAAGCGGGAACATAATGCCATATAACACCAGCGCGGGTAAGGTAGGTTGTGAGTCGCACGCTCTTTCATAGAAACGGATAAAATGTTACTTCTTGATATTTTCCTGCTGTTGCCGCAGCCATTCTTCAGGAAGATCTTGTGCGTCCGTGTAATAATATTTTTCCTTCCAATCCTTTTGTTCCATCGTAGACATGCTTAAAACTTTCATATAAGCCTTGCCATCATTGACACCGATGAACTCTGAGTATTTCATCGTTTCAAGGTCTCTGGCAAGCATAGCCTGAAATTCTTCAGCGGTAACCTTCTCGGCTGTAATCTTCTCATCACCGATACAACCAGCTATCAACAAACTCATAAAGATAACCGCGCAGATTCTATAAATAACTCGCATATACTATCCTCTCATGAAATTTTCTTCTACGTGTTGCGAAAACATGGTTTTTACGCTTCCCTTCAGCAAAACTATGAAAGTCATCACTCCCAAAATTGTTCCATATGGAATAGACAGGCAGGAAATACCGGCTACAACCAGGCAAAAAGTATAGTTCCGTCGATTCCGGATACTGCGCGCCACCAGAAATTTCAGCACCGCTATCGTCCATCCCGCCAGGATAAACACCAGGGCAAAACCGATAAACACCAACCCGATAACCGCCAGGGGAGCATCCCCGTTCTCCACTTTGCAACAGCAGCTGATCACGATCATTATTATCCCCATAATCAAGTGAATAAACGGAAAGCACGCGAACAGTGCTGTTATACCCGCGGAAATATAATAAAACAAGGTAAGCAGGCGCAGCTGCTCCTCGTCCACGATTTGCTGTCGTATTGATTGATCCATTGTTTTTCCTCCTTGAAATTTATGCTGAATATATGCCTACACCTCTTCCCCTTGTACCATTTCTGTTACTATATACAGCAGAACTATCATACCATTCCCGCCCCCTTTTTTCAATCAGACCTTATTAGTTGTTTTTCCCGGGAAGCGGTATACAAACATGTTTTGCCATCCATCCCTGCCTTTACGGGCATATATATATCGTACGTTATTCGTGTTTATAACAGCATTTGATGATCCGGTTAATTCTTCGTACCAGTTCGTCTCGTTCGGGAACGTGCCGAAATCATATTCGTAATTTTCACAGGCGGCTTGTATCGCTTGAATACACGCTTCCGTATGGCCATGTTTTGTACTGGACAAGGTAGATGATGTAAACAATAGTACCGCACCAATGATACAAACTGCTATTAATACTAGTATAATGCTTGTTTTCACGATTGTATGCATTATCCTGGTTCCGATTGCACTATGGCGCTTGCTTTCGACCATCGCTTTCAGTATTTAGCCGTGAAATATCTTCGGTCCGATCCTTTTTTCTAACTAAATGTTACCTTGATGTATACGGTGTTGTTCATTAATCTCTTTTATCGAGGCATTACTCAAACTTTGACATGAATGTATCCAATGTTCTATATCGGTTCTGTCAGCTTGAAACCGCGCATATGACGCTCCGGTAAACAATCCCGACCATCCCGCCGCCTGTATATTCTGTGCGGATTCAGGCAAAGCACCTAGTCGTCCGGCATTCAAAATATATTCCGGCGGTTCATTTCTCAGTGTCAGTAACGGCATCGAAGGACCACAGGACACAAGCGCCAACAGAACCACTGTAATTCCTATCAAACTCAGTAATATTTTATTGATCATATTACAATCATACCTTTTATTTTCGCTGTTAAAAGACATTATGTTTCGCAAACCAGCGGCGATAAAGCTGAATAACTCAGTAAATCAGAAGCGCAGTGTTCTTTCAACCCAACCGCGCAAACTTCCCGGCCATACCAGGAGCCATAAGATATACCCGATCGGCCATATGACTAATGCAACCATGAGAGTAAGCATTATGGCATTTTCTTTCATGCGATAGGCCTGGATGAATACATGGATTAAACTCAAAACATATAATCCCAGAATGATCAAACGAGCCGCGACATAATCACGCCCCAACTCTCCGGCTCCGTCTTCATACCCGGTTCCACACCATGCCAGAATATACAATACCCCACCCACAATCACTATACCAATCAAAAAAATGAAAAGCGGTATCTGATACCATTCTCTTGGTATTTTAGTCCTCATCGTTTGTCAGATTCACATTTTGTGATGTATATTATACAACCAAATCGCACACCCTATAATACCATTCCAATCCCATATTTTTGGTCCTTTATTCTTTCAACGCTTTTTCCGCATCTTCCTTTATTTCGTGGTCCGGTTTTGCATAGTCGTAGACTTGCAGTCTTGCCAGTGAACCCGAGAACATCGTTTTGGCGCCTTCGTCCGTGTCCCACGAAGCCCCCAGGTGCATCAAATATCCCGGTATCGTCATTAAGGCGAAATAGTCGTGTTTGTCGTCCCGCTTGCCGCCCACGTATACCTGTACCCGGCCGCGTTGACCGCCATTGTAAACAAATGCAATGTGATGCCATTTACCTGCTTCCGGTTCAGTTTGTTTCCAAGCTAACGCCCGGTCTTCCCGGCCTGTGAAAAATGAGGCGGGACCCCAGCCGGTGTTCTTGCCGTACAGAAATTCAGCCGCCCTTTGCATTTTGAACGTCGGGAACGATTTCATCGATACTATCGGCGCTAACGAAAAAACCGTTTCGCGTGGTGTCACTTCAGGATTATAGACTACCATCTCAACCGTGAACGGCCGGTCTTCACATACGACCGCCGGCGTCGGTTTGTCGGACTGCATATAGGTGTCACGACCATCGAAGGTAACCGCCATACGCCCTGCTACCTGTTCGACAACAGGATCATGCATACCGCCGCCATCGCCTTTAACGAATGCACCTCCAGCCGAACCGTTATTGTTCCAGCGTTCCAGAGTGCCTTTTTCCAAGCCGGCAGCATCAAGATCAATAACAGTTCCCTGGCAGGTTTTAAAGCTCCAGACGGTACCTTTACCGTATGTCAAACCGCTGCCGTCCGAACCATCCACGCGCCAGTAATAGGTCGTATCCGGAGCGAGTTCAGGAATATATTGACCGGAAACGAATCTACCCTGGTTAAGCGGCGATTTAGTATCGGCCCTGGCGACCGCGTCATAGTCTTTGCCTAAATACAGGATATAGGGCCGGCCTTTGAACGGAACTCCGTCATGCCATAGCAGGGCGACACTGCCATCCGCGGGCACGCGCGCGTCAACCGCGGGATAGGGTTGCGAAGCTTGATTCATATCACTGCCGGTAAAATTCTTGCTGATCTGGTTAGCTGTCAGAACAGCGCTGTGAATCCGCAATTGCGAGATAGCGCCGGAGAACCAGGAATGCCAGTTTGTTCCGTTCCAGGCGGCGCCGAGATGCAGATGATCGGACACCGTGATCCGTGATGTCAGGTCGAAAGCACGCGCAATCCGTCCGTCAATAAACAGGTTTGCTCCCGAACCATCACATGTTACCGCCACATAATGCCAGCCGCCCGGTTTAATCACAGAACTCTGCAGAGTGAAACCGCCCCATTGCATAACCGTGCCGTCCGGCTCATCCGGAGAACAATAGACCCAGGCTTCAACCGAACCGAAACCGTTCTCAACGGAAGCACGCGGCGTGAAAGACGATACCATCCGGTCATTGCGATGGAATGCCACAGCGGTAATGCCGTCAACATCGCGCAGCAAGGGATCACTGCCTTCTGGCATATGCACATCATTCATCATCCGTCCGGCTACGATGCCGCGATTAACCCAGCTGCGCAACCACTGGCGACCGGTTCCGGCGGGATATTCAGGTTGTACATCATCCCGATCGGGAGGAGCGATAACCCGCGCGTCAAGGTCAACGAGAAGATTTCCTGCAGTGTTCAGGCGTTCATGCTGATAATACGGTTGTTCATCGGCATAGTGCTTCCGTATCTGGAGCGCGCTCATATCATAGTCATAGATTCTGATTCCGGCCAGAGAACCGCAGAAACCGCGGGTGAAAGCATTACCAATTTTCACCGCGCCGATAACGATCTGCTGTTGAGATTTTATCGCTAATTTCACCCTGGCCGATGCGGCCACAGTTCCATCAACATAAACTGTTAAAGATCCCGGGCCATCATCCAAACCGCCGCCTTCAAAGACATAGACAATATGCTGCCATTGTTTCAGAACCGGCTTTTGTTTCCATTTTACAATCCGTTTCGATCCACCCGAAAATGCCAGTGAATTTTTACTCCAGACAAACTGAGCACACTCATTATCAGCCGGACCCCAGCTGATTATCGTTTCGTCTTTCCCGTTATCTTTTTCTTTCCAGGCCCAGAACTCGACTGACCAGCTGTGATTGCCGGCTAATGCCTGGCGAGTCCGGTTGGTCCAGACCAGGGCGTCATTACCGGCGAAGGTGATACTGCTGACTCCGGCGACCGTCTGCAATTTCGGCGAACCGGCCGGTTTGAATTCCCCGACCGTGCCGGCATAATATTTCCAGCCGAACTTGCCCCAGTATTCAAGTCCCCCGCTGTTGCGCCAGGTTAGCACAGCATTATGTGCATCCGTCCGCAAGCCGCGGGCAACCTCAAGGTTCACAATGTCGTCCCCTGACCAGTATTCCCTGAGAAAATGGTAAAACAACGGATCATTGTTTCTCAGGCGTTCACGCGGACAGATTTCATCATCTTTATGACCGTCATTGACAAATGCAGACGCGCATACTGCCATGTATTCCCACATGTTATTGCCGCCATAATCACCCAGCCATTTCAAGTTCATCTGGTTGGTGACATAGATAGAATACAGACGATAGTCGAAGTCGGGCTCCAGCGCTTCAGCGCCGTTCATGTGCAGTTGATGCCCCATCTCGTGGATCAGCATATTCTGGCCCCAGTAGAACGTCGGGTCAGACAACATGTTTTTGGATGCTCCATAGGTATTGCATACAAACTCGCTCCAGCCCCAGGGTTTGTCGCCATGACCGATATGACCGCCGGCGCGGCGGGCTTCCAGCATTTTGACAATATCGGGCCGTTTCAACATCAGCTTGCGGCAGGAATACTGCGCGATCCGCAACGCGTCTTCCGGACAGTCAGCCGTGGAAAACAGCGGCTGGCCTGCCAAGTCCATGAATTTTCCATAATAGCCGTTCTGCTTGACAGTCAGAGGAAACGGTTCAGAAACTATCCCGTCATATTCAGGAGTGAAATACTGCTGAACCGTAAACTGCCAGACTTCACCCGGACTTGAAGCGACGCCGTTTTTGTTGGTTGTCTCCACGCGCCAGTAATATGTTTTGCCATACTCCAGCAGCCCGCAGTCCATGCGCCAGCTTTTCTGGTCAGGATTCAGTTTTGTTGAATAGCGGGTGGTTCCTTTCTCAACCGTTTTTAGATTATCATCAAAATAGACTGTCTGTCCCGCGGCAAAAGGCCCGGGAGTCCATGCCACTTCTCCGAAATAATACGGCACGTTTGTCGCGTTCTGAGCCGGGAAAGGATTGCAGGCGTTTCCGCTCATTGCGGTAAACCGCCAGACAGCTCCAGGCGAAAGCATGGTACCTTCGGAATCAAGCTGGTTAATCCGCCAGTAATATGTTTTGCCGGGGGCAAGCGGTTCGGGATCACACGTTGTTTCCCGCACAGTTGCTTTCAAAGCGGACGCGTCGACGTTTTCCACCGCTTCACGATTATGGCTGAGATAAACCGCGTAACGTGCGACGCCTTCAACGCACGGTTTCCAGCTCAAGCGGGTCAGCCGCGTAGTCAGAACAGAACCATCAGCCGGTTGTTCCCGGTAGGCCTGAGTCGTTCCCATCAGGTTTCGAATCTCCCGTTCTGAAAGGGCATTGTCAAACAGTTTGACTTCCGCGATAGATCCATTAAAAAAAGCCGTCGGCTTAGCCGCCCAATCCCAGGTGCTGCCCCAATGACAATCCAGAAACATCAGCTTGTCCGCGCGCCCGGGCAAATTTTTGCCGGGAGTTCCATCGGTATCCGCGGTAATAAATGAACCGGCCTTTTCGGTCATGCGCGCGTCTTTATCGGTGCGGTAATAAAACCGGTAGAAATATTCAGTGCCGGGCAAAAGGTTGTCGACCGGCATCGATACAATACCTGGTTCGCGCTCACCCAAGTTCTTTCCATGTGTCCAGCGCAGCCAGCGCCAGTAATGATTGTCATTCGTTCCGCAATAACCCCAAACTTCAACCCGCTTGCCGTCGCGGTTGAACAGTTCGGCATTCAGAACAGCTGATGTTGACGTGATATCAGTTGCCGGCCGGAGCGTGATCATCCGGTCAAAACGATGCTCGTTCACTAACTGCCCGTCTACATACAGCCGGAACACACCATCCCGCCCGCCGGTGTTGACATACGCCAGATGATGCCACTGGTTGCCTTCCGGAAAGTTTTTGTCGGGGAAGCCAACCCCGCCTAATGGCCCATTGTATGCTCCCGCCAGCGTGCCTTTCTCATGATCATAACGGCCTTCAGCTCCGTACCCAAGGTCCGTGCCTTCATCACCATGGATTGTGTTCCACGACAGGAATGACTGGCGCATCGCTACCGGGCCCGAATTATACAGCCAGGCCACAACCGTGAAACTCTTTCCATCGGTAATCGATTCCGGTGCGTACACGTCAGCGACCATCGGCTGAAACTCCATCGGCAGCGCCCAGGGGCCATAATCGAAGCTGACTGCTTTTCTTCCCGCTACGGTTTCTACGATCGGCGGTGTGTTGAGCGCGTGGAACGCCCCGCCTAAAGCACCCTTGTTTTCCCAGGTTGTCAACGGCCCGGCCGGCAGGTTCTCCGCGCTGATATCCAACAACAGATTGGCATCGGGCGGAAGAGTAACATGCCGGATTTCAGGCGGGAAGGTACACATCTGCCGTTGCAGATATGCTAAATCCTTGGAGTTAATTCTCCACACATGGACTTTGCGGACTGAACCGTCAGTGAGGGTAAAATAGACATAGGGCTTTTCAATTTTCTGAAGAGTACTCTGCACCTCGCCTTCCTCTTTAAGACCCCACACACGCGGATAGCGTTCGGGGCGTTCATCGGCGAAAGAGAGTGAGATTGAAAGCAAAGCTAACAGAACGGCAGCAGACTTTTTCATTGTACACCCCATGTAAATCTATAAGCATTTTTGACATTAAATCACCGCTGCGGCCCTGGCATACTAGTATGAGCAAACCGGACACAGCATGAAATTTATCTCTAGAAAAGTGTAACTTTTTCACTAAACAAACGCAATAGGTAAAAGCATCACATGCATATCCAAGTAGGCTTGAAAACAATAATGTGGCATCTGTAGCCGGTCTCGGTGAGGCCGGTTTTTTAAAGTATACAGTTGAACCGGGGTCAACAACCCCGGCTACAGTATTTTATGCTGAGTTCAGGCTTCAATAGCCCCTGGGATTTACACAGCCCGAGGCCTGCTCCCAGCAGCTCATCCGTGGCTGTCTCAAAACTAGAAAAAATGTGGCCGACGGAGATTTCGGCTTTACCGAAAGAGCCGGTGGTTAATTGGAACTATCTGCATGTGGGCATGTTGCATAATCATCACTGTATAGTCTCGAACGCAAAGCAGAATAAAAAGTTGTTCCTGAACTAATTTTGAGACAGCCTCAGCCCCATCTCCCCCCCCGGCCCCGGTTTCATAGAAACCTGGGACTACTTCGGTGACTGCAATCGAGCTTTTTACAAAATCCAGGGAGACGGACTGACACATTTTTTATTTTTCATATTAATGCTAAGAGTATTAACCTGAACCGGATCGCACCCCATTGCACAAAAAAGCACTATGTTAAAAATAGAGAAAAAATAATTTCTGCTTGACATTTCGCTTTTTTTATGTGACAATGGAGGCTGACGCTTTTGAGTTTGAGTTTGAGTTTAAGTTTTTTTCCAGAAATTCAAAAGAGTCAAAAAATTTGCCGGGAGAACAGGGGAAAATCCCCACCTTGTCACATAGGTAGTATGTGATAAAGTTAATATCTGACCATGATGGTCTCTATAGCATACATGCGTATGCCTCAGAGGATGACATCGTGGTTCATTTATTGCGAGGGAAATCATGCAAGTCTCCCGGCGATCTTTCCTGAAGTACTGTAGTGTGTCACTGGGCTCACTGGCTATCGGCGGTAATGTTCTAGCAGCGTTAGAACGCCAATTATCCCGAGCCGGCAAACCACCGGTCCTGTGGCTGAACGGCAGCTCGTGCACCGGTTGCTCAGTATCCTTCCTCAACCGAATTTCTGAATCCGCACCCTATTCCGTCACGGAAGTTCTCACCGACACCGTCGATCTCATTTATCATCCGACCGTCATGGCATTAGCCGGCGACCCGGCCGCGAGCGTGCTGATGCGCGCTTACCGCGAAGGCGGGTATGTGCTTGTCCTGGAAGGCGGAGTACCCACGGCATTCGACGGCAACGCCTGTGTTGTGTATTCCCTGAACGGTGAGGAAGTTACCTACATGCAGGCCGTAACGAATTTAGCATCCAATGCCGCCCACATCGTATGCGTAGGCACATGCTCCAGTTTTGGCGGAATCCCGGCCGCGGGACCGAATCCGACCGATGTCGTCAGCATAAGTGAATTGACGGGACGGACAACAATCAATATATCCGGCTGCCCGGCCAATCCTGACTGGGCTGTCTGGGCGATCGCACAGTTGATCGCGGGAGCTCCCGTTGAACTTGACGACGACAGCCGGCCGGTAGCGTTATACAACCGCGATTTAAGCGGCGGCATCGTACCGTCATTGATCCACGATAAATGTCCGCGCAACAGCCTGGTGAATCCCAGCGCGCCGCCTGAGGCGACTGAATTCGGCCAGGACGGGCGCTGCCTGATCAACTTAGGGTGTCGCGGTCCTGCCACTAAAGCCCGTTGTG
>CAZCLS010000091.1:3160-10521 GCA_964499565.1 uncultured bacterium | reverse complement strand
CGAATATGTTCTATATTCCAGCACGCGGCGGAGACGAAGCCGGAGCTGGCAAACAAGGAATACAAGCCGGAAACGATCGACGCGGGGATGCTGGAGATGGCAGAAGAACAGGAACTGATACGGCAGCTGGCGCAATTCAAAGAGCTGGTAGAAACGGCGGCAGAGACATGCGAGCCGCACCGGTTAACAGGTTATCTTGAAAAACTTGCTGAATTGTTCCATAGATACTATAATCAACATCAGATAGTAGTTGAAGACGAAGCAGTGGCTGCGGCACGCCTGGCGCTGGTATTAGTAACACGACGAGTTATAAAGAACGGGCTGACAATCCTCGGGATACAGGCACCTGAACACATGTAACAAGGACAGACGAATGAGCAAAACCGTAACAGACATAGCAATCACTGACTATCCGTTATTGAAGAGGGGAAAAGTGCGGGAGGTATATGATCTGGGCAAAAATCTGCTGTTTATCGCGACAGACAGGATTTCGGCCTATGACAGCATACTGCCGACACCGATACCGGACAAGGGAAAGGTACTGACACAGTTATCAGTATTCTGGTTTAACTATTTCAGTGATGTGGTACACAGTCATTTCATCACAGACAACGTGGAAACATTTCATCCTGAACTGGAAAAATACGCGAAAGAATTGTCGGGACGGTCAATGCTGGTGAAGAAGGCTGAAGTTGTGCCGGTGGAGTGTGTGGTACGGGGATACTTAGCGGGATCGGGCTGGGCTGAATACAGCGCCAGGGGAACGATAGCCGGGGAACGGCTCCCGGAAGGGCTTGTGGAAGCGAGCGAGCTACCGGAGCCGATCTTCACGCCGGCCACGAAAGCGGAATCGGGGCATGACGAAAATATATCGTTTGCACGGATGAAAGAATTAATGGGAGAAGAGCTGTCGGAAGAGCTTAAAAGAATAAGCATGACATTATACGCCAGGGCGAGTGAGTACGCGCGAACGCGGGGGATACTGATAGCGGACACAAAATTTGAATTCGGGTATATAGATGGGGAGATAGCGTTGATTGATGAAATCTTCACACCGGACTCCTCACGGTTCTGGCCGGCGGATCAGTATGAGGCGGGACATTCACAGCCATCGTTTGACAAGCAGTATGTGCGGGATTATCTTACGGAGACGGGCTGGGATCGAGAACCGCCGGCGCCGGAACTGCCGGCGGAGATAGTAAAAAAGACGCGGGAAAAGTATATCCAGGCATTAAAGCTGTTAATAGAAAAGAAATAATCCATACAACTTGATACAACATGTCAGAACCTAAGAAAAGAGGACTGAAAGACATCTTGAAAGACCGGACAACAGGACCGAATGCACCGCCGTCCAGTACATCGTTTAAGCCGATGTTAATCTGGATACTGGTATTTATCGCGATATTAATCAGTGCATTTTTGTTTAAAAACAATCAGAAGCCGACGATACATCTCAACACATCGGAGCTTGACACACAGATAGCGAGCAACACAATCCTTTCGTTAACAACACGGGCGGGAACGATAGATGTAGAAGGGGAAATGATGGTTGACCCGAAAAATCCCGCGATTAAAAAGGAATGGATAACGGAATTAAACATAGGTGAACCGACGAAGGTGCAGTACCGGTCAACGATACCAGACAGCGATATTTACCGGAACGAGCTGGTAGAGCGGCTGAGTAAAGCGGGTGCGGAATACAAGAGTTCAGAATCGAACAAAGTGTGGCCGTATCTGATAACAACGATGCTGCCTTTGCTGTTGATTATCGCTGTAATAGGATTTTTCATAAACCGGCAGATGAAGCGCGGTATGGGCATGGCGATGAATTTCGGCAAGAGCCGTGCGCGTCGCAACATGAAAGGCAAGGACCGGATAACATTTGACGATTTGGCGGGATGCGACGAAGCGAAGGAAGAGACGGAGGAAATAATCGACTATTTACGAGAGCCGAAAAAGTTTGAGCGGCTGGGGGGACGGATACCGCGTGGAGTAATATTGATCGGCCCTCCGGGAACAGGCAAGACATTACTGGCTAAAGCGATTGCGGGGGAAGCGGAAGTGCCATTTTTCTCAATCAGCGGTTCTGATTTTGTAGAGATGTTTGTCGGTGTCGGAGCAGCGCGGGTACGCGATCTGTTTGAGCAAGGGAAGCGGAACGCGCCCTGCATTATATTTGTGGACGAGATTGACGCGGTCGGCCGGCAGCGGGGAGCGGGACTAGGAGGCGGGCACGACGAACGCGAACAGACACTGAACGCGCTGCTAGTGGAAATGGATGGTTTTGAAGTTAACGACGGGGTGATAATTGTTGCGGCGACCAACCGGCCGGATGTGCTTGATCCGGCCTTGTTACGGCCCGGCCGGTTTGACCGGCAGGTAGTGATAGACATGCCGGACCAGAAGGGGCGTGAAGCGATACTGAATATACACGCGCGGAAAATCAAGATGCATGAAGGGGTGGATTTATCGAGGATAGCGCGCGGCACACCGGGATTTTCGGGAGCTGACCTGGCGAATCTGATAAACGAGGCGGCATTAATGGCAGCCCGGCATGACGAGGAAACGGTAACACAGGAATATTTGGAAGAAGCGCGGGACAAAGTCCGATTCGGGCGGGAGCGGCGCAGCAGGGTCATGGATGATAAAGACCGGGAAATAACAGCCTATCACGAAGCGGGGCACGCGCTGGTGATGTCGAAGATACCGGAATGCGAGCCATTGCACAAAGTGACGATAGTACCGCGCGGCATAGCCTACATGGGAGCAACGATGCAGCTGCCGGTGAAAGACAAGTATCACCTGACCCGCAAAGAGCTGGAAGGGCAGCTGGCGTCATTAACAGGCGGAAGAATTGCGGAAGAAATTATATTCAACGATATTACGACCGGTGCTCAGAGTGACATCAAACAGGCCAGTGAGATCGCGCGCAAAATGGTATGCGAATGGGGCATGAGCGAAGCTATGGGATTGTTGGCATATGGAAGTCGTGAAGAGCATTTGTTTCTGGGGCGGGAGATAGACCGGCATAAGGATTACAGTGAAGAGACTGCGCGGAAAATAGATAGCGAAATCAGAGTGATTATTGATAAAGCGATTGACCGGGCCCGGTCAATAATTAATGAAAACAAGGATACATTGCACGCTATTGCGGCCGCGCTCTTAACCTACGAAGTGCTTGACGGTCCGGAAATAACGGCATTGATAAAGGGCGATAAGATTCGCGACAATAACAGTGTGGAACCCAGCGTGGAACCAGTCGGGACGCCTGACGATGAGAACAGCTGATACATGGCGTGCGGGCAGCCAGGAACTACATATTTCGGCACCGCTAATCATGGGCATACTGAATATAACGCCCGATTCATTTTACGACGGGGGAACATATAGCAGCCTGGACGATGCCATGGAGCGGGCGGCTGAAATGGCAGCCGATGGAGCGGACATCATCGACATAGGGGGAGAATCGACACGGCCGGGCGCGCAAGAAATCAGTGTTGAAGAGGAACTGGAGCGGGTACTGCCGGTACTAGAGGGCATAACCGCGCGGCAAGTGACGCCGATATCGATAGACACGCGCAAAGCGGCTGTGGCGCGTGAAGCGCTTAAGGCAGGGGCGTGCATAATAAATGACGTAAGCGGTTTGCGCGATCCTGAGATGGCAGGGGTGGTATCGGCAAGCAAAGCCGGCATAGTGATAATGCACATGCAGGGAGAGCCGGGAACAATGCAGAAGAAGCCGTTATCGAAGCAAACGGTCATACCGGTCCTGCTGGCATATTTCAAGGAACGGCTTGAGTATTCTGAAAGAGAAGGAATTGACGGAAAACAGATAGTGATAGATCCGGGGATAGGATTCGGCAAGACATTTGAAGCGAACGAAGAGATATTACGACGGCTGGAAGAGTTTCTGATATTCAGCAAACCGGTTCTGATAGGCGCGTCACGAAAAAGGTTTATCGGAGAACGAACCGGGGAAGGAGTTGAAGGGCGGTTATTCGGGAGTATAGCGGCGCATGTGATAGCCTGCATGAATGGAGCCCGGATCATACGGACACATGATATACAGGCGACCAGGGAAGCCCTGGCGGTAACGGCAGCTGTAAGCAAGGCCTAAGCAACACGAAAAAACGAGATGTTACCAGATACCACGTACACGCTTTCATCAGAGTTCGGCTACGATGAGATACAACGGGTGCACAATGAAACCCGGGCGCTGAAAGGGGCGCAGGTATTGATAGACTGCGCGCAAACGGAATCGTGGCCGACAGCGCGCATGGCATTATTGACGGAATTACTGCGGCGGCTCGACCGGCGGCGGATAGCGTGGTCGCTGAACGGAGTGCCTGAAGAGATACAGAAAGGGATGCATTACCTGTTATATGACCGTAAAAATATACCGGTACGGTTAAGCAATGAAGATTTGATAGTTGACCATACATTAGGGCGCATGGCACGACTTATCAATGATTTCACGGAACAGATACATCTGCTTGAAGACATAGTATTCTGGACGCTGCTGGGGCCATTTTTCCGGCATGGATTCCGGTTTGCACGCTCATTGTATGAAATTACGGAGCGGGGCGCCAACTCACTGCCGATCGTGGCATTAGTATCGGGGATCATGGGATTGATTCTATCGATGCAGGCCGGGGCACAGCTGAAAGGGTTCGGGGCCAGCATCTATGTAGCCAATCTGGTCGGGATATCGATAACGCGGGAATTGGGACCATTGCTAGCGGCGCTGCTGGTAACGGGGCGGTGCGGGTCGGCGATCACGGCCGAAATCGGTTCGATGGTAACCTCGGAAGAGATGGATGCGTTACGGGCGATGGGTATAAGCATCACGAAATATGTGATCGTGCCGAAATTCGTCGCATTGATAATAATCCTGCCCTGTTTATCAATATTCGCAGACATAATCGGGATAGCGGGAGGGTATTTGTTCTGCACGATGCAATTAAACCTGCCGAGTGGGGAATACATCAACCAGACGCTGCAGGCTTTAACCATGCAGGATATCATGATCGGACTCGTTAAAAGCGCGGCGGATGCGATCATTATCGCGGCCGTGGCGGTACATCAGGGCTTAACGACCACGGGCGGCGCGGAAGGCATAGGGAAGTCGACAACGCGGAGTGTCGTCCATTCGATCGTAGCAATAGCGATAGCGCATTTATTTTTCACAGCGCTGTTTTATTATACAGGACACACGGCGATGCTGAACAAATGAAACGGAACGAAGACATAGTAGCGGTAGAAAATCTGGTAGCCATGTATGATGAACTGGTTGTACTGGACCACATAACATTCTCGATCCAGAGCCAGCAGATATTTGTAGTGCTGGGGGGGAGCGGATGCGGCAAGACGACCTTATTACGACATTTATTGGGATTATTAAAACCGGCGGCTGGCAGCATCAAATTATTTGGAACGGATATTACCACGGTGAACGAGGATGAGATGCAGCCGATCCGGGAACGGATCGGGATGGTGTTCCAGGGAGCGGCGTTATTCAATTCGATGACTCTGGCGGAGAATGTGGCCTTACCGTTGGATGAGTACACGGGATATCCGAGTCGGGTGATACAGGACATTGTGGACTGGAAGCTGCACATGGTAGGCTTGTATCACGCGCGGGATTATCTGCCGTCGCAGTTATCGGGCGGAATGAAGAAGCGCGCGGCGATAGCGCGGGCGATGGTAATGGACCCGGAACTATTATTTTTTGATGAACACACGACAGGACTGGATCCGGTAATGGCGGCGGAATTAGACCGGACGATAATCCAGTTGAGAGAAGAATTGAATATAACAGTAGTAGTCGTGACGCATGACATGACGAGTATACGGCGGATAGCGGACCGGGGCATAATGCTTGCCGACGGCAGGATCATAGCCGGCGGCAGTTTGAAAGAGATGGAGCAGAGCGGTGATTCGCGGGTAGTGAACTTTTTCGTGCGGCACGAACAGTCAAAACAAACAAGTGAACGACGGTAGGAGACACAATGGCAATACGGCAATCAGATAAAATCAAGGCGATATTATTTCTGTTCGTTACAGCAGTACTGGGAATAATATTGGTACTGTCGTTGATCGGAACGCAGTGGCTGCAGAAGAAGGACAGATATTACATAGAATTCAAGGAACCGGTGCGTGGATTGAATGTAGGGTCAACAGTACGATATCACGGGGTAAGCGTGGGCAAAGTACAAAAGATAGAATTCAGCATCAATATAACCGTAGCGGTATCGCGGGTAACGGTAGAAGTAGCACGGTACACGCCGGTTAAAGTGGACAGCAAGGCGATCCTGGAGATCGACTCATTAATAGTGGGGAACCGGTTCGTACAAATCACGCCCGGGACAGCAGAGGCGCCGTTATTGAAACCGAATGATCCTGACAGACGCTATCTGATAGAAACGGAAAAGTCTGGAGCTCAGAAATTATTTACGACGATTGAAGACATATCCAAACAGATGGGACCGTTAATACAGAATGTGGGGAAGATGTTCAGCGCGGAGAACGCGAATTCGATATCATCAATATTGGCTCAGGTAGATTTGTTGATAGCGCACGAGGAAGTATCGGGCAAAGTCGGTCCGTTGCTGGAGAATCTAAACAGCATGTTCAGCCCTGATAACGTCCAGATGGTATCAACACTATTATACCGGGTGGACCATGCCGTGGCAATGAATTCGACGAATGTAGACCAGGCACTAGTGGAATTCCGGGCCACCATGGAGAGCATGAATGAGGGCATACACGTTGCCAATGGCATGATGATACAGAACCAGCGCAATATAGCTGAAACATTAAAAAACATTCGGGTAGTAACACAGACATTACAGGAACTGCTTGAAAAAATCAACCGACAACCGTCTGTGCTGATTCGCGGCAGCACGGCAAACAAGGAGTGGCTGGATGAATAAGAATCGATGGCATACAGTGTTAATCAGTAGTGTTTGCGCGAGCGCGTTCCTGGCAGGCTGTTCAATTTTTCAACCGGTAAAGCAGCCAGATAATTACATACTTGCCATCCCGGTGATGCAAGTGGAGAAAACGATTCCGGCCAATGTGGTGGTACAGGCGGTAGACGGTCGGGCGCAGTACCTGCGCCGTTCAATCACGGTCAATCCGCAGCCATACCGGCTGACGACCTACCCGGACCACCAATGGGCGGCCAGTCCCTGTGAAATGGCATTGGAATGTATGATCAGCTACCTGGGCAGCACATGTGATTATGTTGCGCCGTCAAGGCTGCAGGCACTTCAGGAAGCCGGCTGGATAGTGATAACGTATATAGACGTGTTTGACCAGGTGAAGCGAGACAACCACTGGTACGCGGATTGCCGCATACG
>CAZCLS010000091.1:0-3060 GCA_964499565.1 uncultured bacterium | reverse complement strand
TCTGAAGAGTCTGCGGAGGGCTAAGCCGGCGAGGAGGCGGATAAATCTGAGCGTATCCCGAACCGGGCGGATATGGCTGGAATGTTCATCGCCGTAAATAGATGTAACGGAGACTTCAGAGACTTTAAAGCCGTGGTATGAGGCTTCCAGGAGCAGCTCGGAATCGGTTTCGAAATTAGATTTACGAAGTTCAACCGTATCGACGACTCGTTTAGACAACAGGCGATAGCCGCACTGGGTATCATGAATTTGAACTTTGCAGAGAAAAGAAATAATGGCGGACATAGCGCGGTTGGTGACTAAGCGCAGCCAGGGCATATCCTTGGGATTGCGCATGCGGTTGCCGCAGACGACATCAGCTTTCGTGCGGCGGGCATGCTGAATAAAGCGATAAATTTCACCGGGTTCATGCTGTCCGTCGGCATCGAGCAGAATAAGATATTTAAAATCCTGGTCTTTGAGGAAGCTGAGGCCGGAGCGAATGGCGGCGCCTTTACCGCGGTTGCTGGCGTGGAGGATAAGTTCAGCGCGGGCATTTTCGGCGAACCGGGCGGTATTATCAGTGGAACCGTCATCGACGACAATACAGCGCGGGACTTTGCGGCGCACTTTACGGACGACATCACCGACGGTTTTTTCGGCGTTAAAGGCAGGAACCAGGGCTATGACCCCATCGAAAAGGGCACGTTTCCGGAGAGACTGCCTGACTTCATTTTCATCAAAAATGGAGACCATTAATCACACAAATCCAAGGTAACGACTGTATCACCGGCAGCGATACGCTGAGACGGAACACAGTGCAGAATTAAAACTGAACTGGCGGTGGGCACGGGGATAGTGACCGTCGCTTTATCGGTAACGATATCGAGCAAATCATCATCTTCGGCGACGGAATCGCCGGGAGAGACATGCAGAGCGAGGACTTCAGCGTCATCGATTTCGGGGGCCAGATCAGCAAGGGTAAATGATTTACGCATATATAAGAGAAAGGTCAGGGGATAACTTTATTCAAAGCGTACTCAATAATATCGCAGGCCCCGGCATCCTTAAGTTTAGGAATCAGGTCACGAATAACAGCCTCATCCACAACGACTTCAATAGCCACCCAATTTTTATTTTTGAGGTGAGCGATCGTCGGTTCACGCATGCAGGGGAGGATAGCGGTCAGGGCATCAAGATTCTGTTCGGCGACATTCAATTTCAGGCCGACCTTGGAGCGGGCTCTGAGGGCGCCCTGCAAGAGGAGGGCGAGGCGTTCGATTTTGGAACGTTTCCATGCATCGGCCCAGGCGTCTTTGTTAGCGATAAAGCGCGTAGTCGAGACGGCCAGGGTATCAATGATACGCAAGCGGTTGGCGCGCAGGGAAGAACCTGTTTCGGTTAATTCGACAATAGCATCGACAAGGCCGGGGCATTTAACTTCGGTAGCGCCCCAGGAAAATTCGATAGAGACTGAAATTCCGCGTTCCTCAAAGAATTTGCGTGTCAGGTTAACCGCTTCGGTAGCAATCAATTTACCTTGAAGGTCTTCAGGTTTCTGGAAGGGAGAATCCTCATGAACGGCGAGGACCCAGCGGACGGGATTGCTGGTAGCTTTAGAGTACATAAGCTCGCAAATTTCGACGACATCGGAGCCGTTTTCAATAATCCAGTCTTTGCCGCAGATACCGCAATCGAGATTACCGCTTTCGACATAGCGGGACATTTCCTGGGAACGGATAAGGATAGCGCTCATCTCAGGGTCATCGATACGGGGATAATAGGAGCGGCTGGAGGTAGAGATAGCATAGCCGGCCTTGGCAAATAGGTCATAGGTAGCTTTTTCGAGGCTGCCTTTGGGCAAGCCGATAACGAGAGATTGTTCCTTGTTTTTTTGCATAGTATTGATACGTATGGTATTAGCACATGTTGTTGCATGCAGTCATTAAAACAAATCCACAGACGTAGAGCCGAGAATATCGGCGCCGATATGGTGATACGCTTTTTCCATGGCGACCCGGCCGGAGGAAGTACGCTTCACGAAGCCCTGTTGAATCAGATACGGTTCGTATACATCTTCGAGGGTATCGGATTCTTCACCGATAGAGACGGCGAGATTTTTGATACCGACGGGACCGCCGCCGAATTTATGGATCAGGGCATCGAGATAGGCGCGGTCCATTTCATCAAGACCGAGGTGATCGATCGCGAGCATTTCCAGGGCTTTGCTGGTAACATCGCGGGTAATGATACCATCGGCGCGGACCTGGGCATAATCACGCACGCGGCGGACGAGTGCGTTTGCTATGCGTGGCGTCCCGCGGGAGCGTTTGGCAATTTCGTCGGCGCCATCGTCTTTGATGTCGATATCAAGGATACGGGCCGAGCGATGAACAATGCTGGTTATATCAGAGACATCATAATAATTAAGGCGACAGGTGATACCGAACCGGTCACGCAGGGGTGCGGTAAGGAGGCCTGTGCGGGTAGTAGCGCCGACGAGGGTAAATTTTTTCAATTCGAGTCTGACGGAGCGGGCCTGGGGGCCCTGGTCGATCATGATATCGATAGTAAAATCTTCGAGAGCGGGGTACAAATATTCTTCAACGACATGATTCAGGCGATGAATTTCATCAATGAAGAGCACATCACCGTCCTCAAGATTAGTGAGAAGGCCGGCCAGGTCCCCGGGTTTTTCGACAACGGGGCCGGATGTATTTCTGATTTTGACGCCGAGTTCATTAGCGAGGATATTTGCCAACGTGGTTTTACCGAGGCCGGGAGGGCCGGAGAGGAGCACATGGTCGAGAGCTTCACCTCTCTGGCGGGCTGCTTCAACGGCGATTAGCAAGCGTTCTTTCAGAGCGACCTGCCCGACGAAATCATCAAATTTCTGCGGTCGCAGAGTAAGGTCCAGGGTTTCATCCTGGTTAGGAATATGGCGTATAAGAGATTCAGTCATGCCGGTTCAATCAAATAAAAATAGAATAACTACATCCGGTAACATCAAGTAAAGAGTACAGGATAATACTGATGGTAATTATACAAAAAAGAGGGAAATAAAGCTAATGGAAAGTGTGG
>CAZCLS010000090.1:7265-10654 GCA_964499565.1 uncultured bacterium | reverse complement strand
AAAAAAGGCCGGAACATTGCTGTTCCGGCCTGACATCACAGTCAAAAAGTAAAGAAATTGTTAGACAGCTTTGCTGAGTGCAGCGCCGGCTTTGAATTTCACGACTTTTTTGGCTTTGATTTTGATCTTTTCTTTTGTGCGCGGGTTGATACCAATGCGTGCGCCGCGTTTTCCAACGCTGAACGTGCCAAAGCCGATCAGAGTGACCTTGTCACCTTTCTTCAGGGCTTTCGTTACCGCTTTCGTTACCGCTTCAAGCGCTTCACCGGCATCTTTCTTGGAAAGACTTGCACCCGCTGCAATTGCTTCGATTAATTCACCTTTATTCATCTTACCTCCCTGGGTTCAGATTAAGTGGTTACATTCACGCTGTAATAAATTAAGGTTACAGCTCCTTATACCTTTTTTACTGTTTTACGGGTTTAGAGCCCACCCGCATTGAAAAATCTGTGCTTAGTTGCACACAACTGAGCACATATATTGTATCTTTTATTTTCTTATTTGTCAATATTTTGTGTTATAATGCGGTTTTCAGCTTTTTCAACGGTCAAAATCCCCATGCCTTCTCAGTTTCCGGAAGCCCGTAATTCGAAAACGGTCATCTCCAGCGGACAGCCCAATCGCAGCGGGATATGCAGCCCAGCTCCCCGGCTGACATACAGCAGTGATTCCCCGCACGGTATGAATCCGGCCGCGCGGGCACTCCCTTTGCGCGACGGCACGACCAATGGCCCGAACAGGGGTAAAGCGATCTGCCCCCCATGCGTATGCCCGCTTAAAATCAGTTTTACCCCGAGCCGCGCAAGCCAGTCGGCATTATCGGGATCATGACTCAAAGCGATACACACAGCCTCGTCCGGCAGCTGCCGCAGTTTGGGCTTCAGGGACTGGTCTCCCCAGGGATAATCGGTGCCGGCCAGCCACAGGATTGCATCACCAATCTGTACAGGAAGGATAGAACCATGCAGATGCTTGAAGCCGCAATCAGATAAAGCTTTGATACAAAGATCGGGTTTATCCCAGTACTCGTGGTTTCCACAGACAAAATACACTCCATAGTGTGCTTCTATACCCGCGATAACCTTCTTTAATCCCGAAATGTAGTCGGATGAGTCGTGAAAATCTCCGGTCAAAGCCACCAGGTCCGGTTTCAGCTCCCGGGCATATTCAACTAGTCGTTTGCAATATGCATGATTACGGATACCATTATAATGCAGATCGGTGATATGCAGGATTCGCAGTCCATTCAGCCCGTCCGGCAAGCGGGGTATGTTCAGAGCAAAATGACGTATATGAACATCTGATATGCAATTGCCGGGAATATATCCTGCACATTGATACAGCCAGCCGGTGATTCCCGGTAAAGTCCTGAACAGGTCGGCATGATTCCTGACCTGCTCGGTCACCGGGCTTACCCGGCCGGCAATCATACGGACACGCCGTAATCGGCGGACCAGTCGCCGGCCGCTTTCAGCTGCCAGAACAACCAGACCGATTCCCAGCAGAACCAAGACGCGGCGATGCTCAGTCCACAGAGCATGCCAATCGGGCATCAGCCAGTTGTGGGAGTAGGGATAGCCCATCCATGCAAGCCAGACCCACACCAGCGGGGCCAGCAGAACGAAAACAAAGCCGGACGGCACTAATGTAGAATACTCGTCATTTGTTTCAGAGATGCGACTGGTAAGGCGGCACACGCAATACAACCATCCCAGAACCGCACCAGCTGTCAACAGCAGTATTATAAGCATGACAGAGATTCGAGTTGGTTAACCTGCCCTATCAACCAGATTATGAGCGGCCTTCACTGTGTTTCGCAGAAGCATGGCGATTGTCATCGGGCCAATACCTCCCGGTACCGGAGTAATAAAACTGGCTTTGAGCGAAACGGCATCGAAATCGACATCCCCCACCAAACGGTAGCCGCGCGGGGCGGCGGGATCATCTAGCCGATTGATTCCCACATCAACGACAACTGTTCCTTCGCTGATCATATCGGCGGTAAGGGTGTTTGGCCGGCCGATAGCCGCGACGACAATATCCGCCGCGCGCGTAAACTCGGCAATATGCCGGGTGCGGGTATGGCAGATCGTAACCGTGGCATTGCCGCCGGCGCGCTTCTGCACCAGCAGATTGGCCAGTGGTTTGCCAACTATGTTTGAGCGGCCCATGATGACGACATGCGCCCCGGTTACATCAACACCATATTCCTGAAGCAGCACGACGACCCCGTAGGGCGTGCAGGGGAAAAAGCCGTCTTCATCCCCGATACACAATTTGCCGACATTTACCGGATGGAAACAGTCGACATCCTTTGCGGGATTTATAGCGGCAATAATCATGTCTTCGTTAATATGGTCCGGCAGCGGAAGTTGCACGATGAAACCGTGAATGGCCGGATTTGTGTTCAGGCGGCTAACCAAATCAAGCAGTTCCGCCTGCGTTGTTGTGGCTGGCAGTTCAAAATCATGGGAGGTAATACCGACTTCGGCACAAGCTTTCTTTTTCATGCGCACATAGGCTTGTGAAGCTGGATTTTCACCAACCAGCACAAATCCTAATCCCGGTGTAATGCCATTCGATTGCAGGGTTAGTACCTCTTGCGCCATCTGCGCGCGCAGTCTGCGCGCCGTGGCGGTGCCGTCAAGCAGTTGTGCTGCCATATCTTCTCCTTTGTGTGCGGGGTGTTGTTCAGTAGTGTCGTAAACGAACTAAAGCTTTCCTTCGCCATGGGCGGTTATATACTCCATGCAGAATTCATCCGCACCCAGCAGGGCGCGCGTTCCATACATTATACCCATCATGCCGTCCGCGCATGGATCGATTATCGCGCCGTCAAGCCCGGCTTCCAGCAGCATCACAAAAAAGGCCCGGTTGACATGTATGCGTTTGGGAATGCCGAACGACACATTGCTGAGACCTACCATTGTGTGCGCCGCGGGATAGGTTTCACTGATATACCGGACTGCCCGGATGATATGCGGAATCTGATCGGGATTCGTTGAAACCGGCCGGATCAACGGGTCGATATATATCCGTTCCAGTGCAATTTCCTCGCGTTCCATGAGCGCCGCTGCTTTATTGATCAAGGCAACCCTGCCGTCATAATCCTCCGGCATGCCGCTGTCATCCATAGTCAGAACGATTATACCAGTATTATAGCGTTTCACCAGGGGCAGTGTTACTGCCAGGCGTTCGCGCTCCAGGGTAGTGGAGTTTACAATCGTTCCCAGCCGATTGCATAACCGCAGGCCGGCTTCCAGAGCGGCCGGATTGGCCGAGTCGAATGACAGAGGCAGGCTGGTGGCCGCGCTTACTGTCTGAGTCAGCCAGGCCATGTCTTCCACCTCTTTCGACGGGTCACCGCCGGCATTGATGTCAATATGGGT
>CAZCLS010000090.1:0-7165 GCA_964499565.1 uncultured bacterium | reverse complement strand
CGCTCGTGCTCCTGCGGTTCGTAATGGTTGAATGCTACGCCGAACGTAAATGTTCCCGGATATTCACGCTGAATATACTGTATCAGCTCGACCGAGGTGACATTCCTGCTTGTGAGTCCCAGCTCTTCAGGTTCCAGCCGGTGCAGGCGGTCATTCCCGTCACCGCTGACCGCTAATATATATTTGACCCCCGCATCCGCCATTTCACCCAGCATGCGGTCCAGATCGATTTTGCGGTGAAACGTGTTCAAATGGATCAGCAGCTGCTCGGGTTGAATGGGCACGCCGGTCTCGGCAATCGTTTCCAGCGCTTCAAAGCTGGTAAGCCCCATCGGATTGTCGGTTATGCACACAACCATGTCATGCTCAAGGGTAGTAATGTACTTGTCCTTGAACTTTTCAAGATCAGCTTCTATCGCTTCGCTGGTCTGTTTAAAAGTCATCACTTCATTATGAAAATGACGGTGCCCAAAAAGTTCTTTCATACGTTTTAATTTGGTTCGCATAATTTATTCAGGCGCTCGTGCGCACCTGCGCCATTTATAGCCGGTCAGGATTATACACAACCATGGTAGTTATGTCAATGAATTAGAGCGGCTGAACGGCGGTCCGGGCCGACTCCAGAAGCTCTTTGTCCAGGTGCCGCGGCTGTTCGGAATCAGCCCAGGCCGTGCTCAGGATGCGCTCCGTCGCCGCACGGTCCAGTCCGAGTTCACTGAGATTGCAGAGAAATTCCCCGTGAGACCGGCCGCGGCGATAGACCGGTTCGTCCGGGGGATGTCGCAGACAACGTTCGATCCGGTCCAAGTCTTCATCGATCAGCAGGCAGCCGTGAACAAGCACTGCTCCGCGTTTCTGGGCCTGGGCAGTACCGGCAATTTTTCGCCCGTTTACCGCCAAGTCGCAGGGAGGATGGAACGCGACGGGAATGCCATGCTCACTAAAAGCAGCGATAAGAGGTTCGAAGACATATTCATAGGCGCGGCGCACGGCGTAGGGAGGCACCCGTTTTCCTGTTTTCAGCACTATCGAAAACAGCAGACAGCCTTGCCCGATCAGAACCGTACCGCCGCCGGAAAAGCGTTTCAGCACTGAGAGCCGTTCTTGCCGGGCACGATCGGCATGCACAGTCGTCGCGGGATTTTGAGCAATGCCTAGCACAATTCCTTCGTCAACACAGGAATAGAACCTGACCAGTTCGGGTACCTGGCCGTGTGAAACGCCTGCCAGCAGAAGCTGGTCCAAAGCTATCTGCTGGACGAGCGGAAGGGGTGGAGAACTATAGTGTGTCACATGCATAGTTTATATCGCTTTCAGCAGGTATTGTATCAAAACGCAACTGTTTTGACAGAAAATAGGGTTTTTGATATACTATACCGCACTTTTGCTGAATGAATAGTGAACTATATAGTAATGGTAATAACGGCAGAAACCTGTGGTTTTGAGGACCAGCGGGTTTTTTCGCTCAATAAGGTAGTACAAGTATGGCCAATCCAAAACGAAAGTTTTCCAAAGCCCGGCGGGACAAACGCCGTGCACACGACGCGTTGACTCCCGTTAAAACAATTACCTGCGATAATTGCGGCGTAATTAAACTGCCGCACCGCGTTTGCGCGGCCTGCGGATATTATAAAGGCAAGCAGGTCGTGGCTGTGCGCGTCCGCGCCGACTGATGACCGCGGCTCCTGCTGTCTGTCTGACTCCGCTCGGGACATGTCATGCGAATTGCTCTTGATGCTATGGGAGGCGATTACGCCCCGGGAGAAATAATCGCCGGTGCCGTTGCGTTCGCTCGCAAGGGCACTACCGGCGTCCAGTTGACCCTGATCGGCGACGCGGAACAGATTGAAGCCTGTCTGCGTGAACAAAATGCCGCCTCTCTGCCTATTCAGGTTATGCATGCCTCGCAGTCGATTACGATGGATGAATCGCCCGCTGTTGCCTTGCGTAAAAAACGTGATTCCTCTATCGGTGTTGCCATGCGCATGGCTGCCTCGGGTGAAGTGGATGCGGTGATTTCCGCCGGCAATACCGGTGCCGTCGTTGCCGCGGCTAAGGTAGAATGCGGTCTCCTGCCAGGCATTGAACGGCCGGCGATTGCCGCGCTGATTCCCGGCCCGTTCGGCGCGACGGTCCTGATCGATGCCGGGGCTACGGTAAACTGCAAGGCGCAGCATCTGCTGCAGTTCGCCCAGATGGGCGCTTGCTATGCCCAATTCCTGCTGCGACGAACCCATCCGGTTGTCGGGCTGCTCTCGGTGGGTGAAGAAGACGCCAAAGGCAACGCCATTACCCGTGACGCCTTCGGTTTGCTGCGCGAAAGCCCGCTGCAGTTCTATGGTAATGTGGAAGGCCAGGATGTGTTCCTGGGTAAAGTGGATGTGATAGTTTGTGATGGTTTTGTCGGTAACGTTTCGTTGAAGGTTATGGAAGGTATGGCTTCTGGTATTCGCATGATGATCGAACGCTATACGTCCCAGCAGCCCTGGTGGCGTTCTCTGCAGCGCTTTCTTCTGAAACCCTTTATCGGCCGGATTAACCGCCAGTTCGATTCGGCCCGCTTCGGCGGCGCTCCGTTGCTGGGAGTTAATTGCACCTGTGTTTGCGCGCATGGCAATTCCCGCTCCCGCTCGATCGTCAGCGCCTTGGAACGCACACGCGAAAATGTTGCCCAACAGTTAAATACTCGAATTATGGAGGCTTTGGCACGTTCATGAGATTGCCGAAAAAAATTGAATCTACTGTTCCTGTGGAAATTGTCGGTACCGGGTTCTACCTCCCCGAGCGCGTACTCACGAACGCTGACCTGGAAAAGATAGTCGATACCAGCAATGATTGGATCGTTGAACGTACTGGTATTTGTGAACGGCGGATCGCTCCCCCGGACATGTCTACCTCCGATATGGCGATTAAGGCCGCTGCGGCCGCGCTGGATAAAGCCCAGTTGCGCGGGGAAGACCTCGATATGATTATCTGTGCTACTATTACTCCCGATATGCAGTTCCCCAGCACGGCCTGTCTGATTCAGCAGGGCATTGACGCCCGTAACGCGTTCGCCTTCGATATCAGCGCCGCCTGCACCGGTTTTATTTACGCCCTGGCCACTGCGTATACCTACCTGGCCAGCGGCTGCGCTCATAACGTCCTTATCGTCGGCGCTGAAAAATTGTCGGCTGTCACTGATTATGAAGACCGTAACACCTGCGTCCTGTTCGGAGACGGCGCCGGTGCCGCGGTGCTGAAACGGACCGAGAACGAGGGGCATGGCGTTATTGATTTTATTCTGGAAAGCGATGGACGTAATGCCCACTGGCTGGAAGTTCCCGCCGGCGGTTCGCGCAAACCCGCTTCGCACCAGACGGTCGATGCGCATGAACATTTTACCCGTATGATGGGTCGCGAAGTTTTTAAATTCGCTGTTACCGCCATGAAACGCACGACCGTGCGGATCGCCGAACGTAACGGCCTGGCGGCTGAAGATATTACCTGGCTCATTCCCCACCAGGCCAATAAACGCATTATCGATGCGGCCTCCGGCGCTATGGGCTTGGACCAGAGCCGCATTCATTATAATATTCATAAGTATGGCAATATGTCGGCCGCCTCTACCGCGGTCGGCTTAGCTGAAGTGGTAGCATTCAATAACCTGCAGCCCGGCGATTATCTCGTCCTGGTCGCCTTCGGCTCCGGCATGACCTGGGGTTCGGCGCTGATCAGATGGTAAACCAGGTATATACTGATAAGGAACCCGGTATAGTGAGTAAACTGTCTCATATGTTTGGTGTGTTATTCCCCGGCCAGGGTGCCCAGTACGTTGGCATGGGAAAAACAGTATACGAGCACGAACCCGCCGCTCGCGCGCTGTTTGACAGTGCCGACCGGATTCTGGGTGGCAATTTTCTGCAGCTCCTTTTTGAAGGACCGCAGGAATCCCTGACCGCCACGGATGTGTCACAGCCGGCCATTTATACCGTATCATGCGCGGTCTGGGCCGTTATTCGCGCCAAAGCCCCGCACGCACGCCCCGCCGCAACCGCCGGGCTGAGCCTGGGTGAATATTCCGCTCTTACCGCCGCCGGCTGCCTGCCCTTTGAAGAAGGTTTGCACCTGGTACGGCAACGCGGCCTGTTTATGCAGGAAGCCGCTAAAGCTTCCCCCGGCACGATGGCCTCCGTCCTTGGCCTGGAAGATGATAAAGTCGCTGCGATCTGCAGCACGATTGACGGCGCTTTCGTTGCTAATTATAACTGCCCCGGGCAGATTGTCATTTCCGGTGAATGCGATGCGATCCGCCAGGCTTCCGCCGCCTGCTCTGAAGCCGGCGCGCGCCGCGTGATTCCGCTCACCGTCAGCGGGGCCTTTCATTCACCCCTGATGAGCAAAGCCCAATCGCGCCTGCTGCCGCTGCTGAATCAGACGGCCTGGAAACCTCCCGCTTTCCCGGTCTTGTCAAATGTAACCGGTTTACCGTATAATAATGCATCTGAAATACCCGAGCTACTCGGACGCCAGATTGTTGAATCCGTGCGCTGGGAAGATGATTGCCGCTGGTTGCTGCTGCACGGCATTACTACCTGTATAGAAGCCGGGCCCGGCACGGTGCTGCAGGGCTTGATGAAGAAAATTGAACGCGCGGTGGACATGACATCCGTCGAGCATTCTGTGGATATCGATGCGCTTGTATGCGCCTGACGTTGATAGTTAACGCAAGGAGAACTGATGAGTTATAGTATTAATCTGGAAGGAAAAACAGCGATAGTTACCGGAGCAGGCCGCGGTATCGGCCAGGCTATCGCCCTGGTTCTGGCAGGCGCCGGAGCTGATATTGCCGTAGCCGAGATTAAGGAAGAATTCGCGGCTGATACCGTCGCCAAAGTTACCGCCCTGGGGCGCAAAGCAGCAGCCTACGCGGTCGATGTCTCGGATTTTAACGCGGTGCATACCATCGTGAATGCCGTCCAAGCCGATTTCGGTCGTGTCGATATCCTGGTTAATAATGCCGGTATCACCAAAGACACATTGCTGCTGCGCATGGGCGAGGAGGATTGGGACGCGGTGTTGCGCATTAATTTGAAAGGCGCCTTTAACAGTATCCATGCCGCGGCTAAAATTATGATGAAACAGCGCGCCGGCCGGATTGTTAACATCGCTTCGATTATCGGGTTGATCGGCAACGCTGGCCAGGCTAACTACGCGGCCAGCAAAGCCGGACTGATCGGACTGACTAAAAGCTCGGCCAAAGAGCTTGCCAGCCGCGGTATAACGGTTAACGCCGTCGCCCCGGGATTTATTCAGACGGCGATGACCGACGTTCTTTCGGATGACGTCAAGCAGCGCATGCTGGAACTGATTCCACAAAAAACCCTGGGCCTGCCGGATGATGTGGCCCGGACTGTTTTGTTTTTATGCAGTGATCTTTCCAACTATATTACCGGCCAGGTCGTCGTCGTAGACGGCGGTATGGTCATGTAACACAGATGGAGTATAATGGCATAGTGTCTATTATTTAACACTAATCGAATAATGTATCCGGCCTCGTCCGCGGTACATAACACACAAGAGAGGAGTATACGTATGGCATCAACTGCTGAAAGAGTAAAAGACATCATCGTGAAACAGCTGGGTGTTAAACCCGAAGAAGTAACGAATGACGCTTCCTTTACGGATGATCTCGGTGCTGACAGTCTTGACCTGGTGGAAGTTGTTATGGCGCTCGAAGAAGAATTCGGCGAACAGATTCCCGACGAAGAAGCTGAAAAAATCAAAACAGTCGGCGACGCGGTCAATTTTATTGACTCCAAGATCACCAAAAGCGAATAACGCTGTCTCGCGGATGCCGGGATTCCGTTGCGCCTTCTCTGAGGGCGCAGCGGGACCCGTTTATCCCGTGCTATCTGCCCGGCGCCTCCGCGGTTGTATTATGGTAATTGTTTTCCGCTTCATGCGGCGCCCGTCTGTTGTATTGTGCACAGGCCGGTAATTGTTTTTATCTCAGTTTGCACGTGCTATTATGAATCCTATGTCCCGACGAGTAGTTATTACCGGTCTCGGTGTTATCAGTTCCATCGGCAATACGCTGGAGTCCTTCTGGGACAGCCTGCGCAACGGCCGCAGCGGTGTTACTTCGCTGTCGGTCGTAGACCCGGATTTGTTCCCTTCTAAAGTCGCCGGGCAAATTACCGATTTTAATCCCGAAGATTTCTTTGACCTCAAAGAAGCCCGCCGTACCGACCGCTTTATCCAGTTCGCTATCGCCGCCGCCGATAATGCCGTGGCCGACAGCAAACTTGATATGGCCACCGAAGACCCCCACCGGGTCGGCGTCATGGCCGGCTCGGGTATCGGTGGCCTTAAAACGATTGAAGAACAATTCCAACGCTTCGCCAGTCGCGGTACCCGCGCTATTTCACCGTTCTTTATCCCTATGATGATCGTCGATATGGCCCCGGGCATGATCTCTATCAGGCACGGTATGAAAGGCCCTAACCTCTGCGTTGTGACGGCCTGCGCCACTGCCGCCCATTCGATCGCAACCGCCTTTCGCTCAATTAAAATGAATGATGCCGACGTCTTTGTCTCCGGCGGCAGCGAAGCGGCTATTACTAATCTCGGTATGGGCGGCTTCTGTTCCATGAACGCGCTCAGCACTAATTACAACGAATGCCCCGAGCGCGCCAGCCGCCCCTTCGACGTCGGACGAGACGGCTTTGTCATGTCGGAAGGCGCCGGTATGGTCATCCTGGAAGAACTGGAACACGCCCTGGCTCGTAATGCCCCTATTTACGGCGAAATCCTCGCCGTCGGCATGAGCGGTGACGCCTATCATATGGCTGCCCCGGAGCCTGAAGGCCGCGGAGCCGAACGCGCTATGATTATGGCCCTCGAACAGAGTGGCGTGAAACCTGCCGAAATCGAGTATATTAATTCGCACGGCACTTCCACCCCCCTGGGTGATATCTCCGAAGTTATGGCTGTCAACCGGATTTTTGGTCAGGATACCACGGTTATGATGTGCTCCACAAAATCCATGACCGGTCATACCCTGGGAGCCGCGGGCGGTATCGAACTTGTCGCTTCCTGCCTGTCTATGCAGAACGGTATTATCCCGCCCACTATCAACCAGGAAAATCAGGACCCGCGCTGCAAAGTCGATTGTGTTCCCAAT
>CAZCLS010000089.1:0-10699 GCA_964499565.1 uncultured bacterium | reverse complement strand
ATTATTCGCGCCGACCATGGTCGAATAGATCTGAGCCTGATTCCGGGACATGAAACTTCCCGGCCTGACGCGCCAGGCGGAGGCGGCCATCAGCCGCAGCCCGTGTATTCGGTTTCGATTACTGAGCAATGGATTATCGCGGCTGACGAATTCATCGCCTGGTGCCGCGCGCAGGGGGAGAAGCTGTGGCGTGTCAAAGGCCGCCTCGCGACGCCGACCGGTCCGGTCTGGATTGAAGGTACTATGGCGGATATCTCCATCGCGCCATGTCCGCCGGACATGAACTTACCTGCGGGCACGGCGTTAGTCCTGATCGGTCCCGGCCTGCAAAAAGAAACGGTTTGCCGTGAACTCGGCAGTCTTTCAGTCAAAATGGATGATGGTTGATGGGTGATGAAGGAGTTTTCAGGGTTCAGGGTTCGGGGTTCAGGAGTGTAGTTTTGTTGTAGCGGGCGTTGGGTCTGTATGTTCTGCCCCGGGGTCGTAGACCCCTGGGGCTACTCAAAGTCCCGGAGCTTATGTACTGCACGTAGCCCCTGGCTTCTATGAAGCCGGGGCATGCCTGCATCCGGATGTTCGCCGGCAAACTGTATCTGCAGCGAGTAGCACCCGCAGCTCCGAAGCGGGTGTCTCTTTCTGCATACTTTTATACGCCGAACACTATCACCTCCGTCTATCGCTTCCGATCTCCGAAGATCGGCAGGCTGATGCATGCTGGGCAGACTACCGTTTGGGGACAAACGGTAGCTACTCGGATGACCGATGTGTGCACTACAACAGGCGGACACATGGGTCCGCCCCTACACACTAATTCATTACACCACAACTCCAGTACTCCATCACTCCACCACTCCAGTCATAAAGCTCACACATCCGGCCTCGCCGAGACCGGCTACATAGTTTCCACCACTCCATCACTCCATTTGGGCGGACACGCGGATCCGCCCCTACACACCACTCCAGTACTCACAAGCCTGATTTATCGCACGGCATGCCGATAGGCTTTGAGCAGATTTGGCGCGCCGCAAGCCTCCCAGGTGAGAGAACGGATTCGGGAGCGGGCTTCGGAGCCGAGTGTTGCCCGCAAAGCCGGGTCGGCCAGGAGCTGGACAATTTTTTCGGCCAGATCCCGTACGCTGCCCGGTTCAGCATAGAGAGCGCTGTCGCCTGCCGTGGCACGGTTCTCGGTCAGATCGAACATAACCTGCGGCAGTCCGCAACTCATGTAATCAAGAGCCTTGAGCATGGTTGAGGCATCATTCATCGGCCCGGGCGGATCGGGGGTTATGCCCATGATACTGCGGTTGAGATGCTCGAAAACAACGGGGCGTGGCAGAAAACCGGTAAAGGTAACGCAGCCGGTCAGGTCGAGCACACGGCAGAGCTTTTCAAGCGCGTCACGCTCGGGTCCGCTGCCGATGAGTAGCAGAGAACATTCCCAGTGCAGTTCAGCCCGCACAATATGCAGAGCACTTATCAGAATATCAACGCCGTCCTGAGCGGCCATAACGCCCACGTAAGCAAGCTGCGGAGGCCCGGCCGGCGTTTGTCCAGAAGGTATTTCGGGCAACTCCGATTCTAACGGTCCGGTGCGGACGGTGAATACCTTTTCTTCAGAACAGTGATTGCGTGTCAGAGCGATCCGGCGATAAGAATCGTTCGTGGCCAGAACGGCATGAGCGAGCGCGTGGGAAATCCGTTCCAGCAGGCGAAGCATACCGTATAGGAAGCTTCTGATGAGCGAAAGATTTTTGCGGCTGGTGCAGGTGCTTTTAGCCAGGAGCAGTTCGGGGCAGAGGTCATGGTGGTCATAGACAAACTTGACACCGCGCAGGCGCCAGAACAGGGCCACCAGCCAGATCAGGTCGGGCGGATTGCAGGCATGAATAATGTGGAAAGGAGCGCGGCGGTACACACGAAGAGAAAGCCGGAACTCGTGCCAGAGAGCCGCGCTATATTCCAGGATATACTGGGGTAGAGAGCGCGCTTCAATCGGCATTGAATGGCGCAGGATGGTTATGCCATCCAGTTCATACTCACCCGGAGGATATTGTGCCGTGGCGGGGGAGATGACGGAAACCGCGTACTGATTTGCGCGCAGAGTAGTGGCAATACGCCAGACCCGGTAATCGAGCGGCACGGGCAGATTTTCCACAATGATAAGCACGTGCGGAAGCGGAGAAGAGCCTTTTGTATCGGCCGGAGTACTATTCATGAATGTCTGGTGATGTATCACTACCGTGCCGTTCCTCGGGCAGAAGCCTCAAGCGTTCACGGTAAAGGAAGTAAAAAGGTTATCCGATCCGATTATCGTTCCTTCACCGCAGATAACCGGGCAGGGAACTTTTTCACCGAGAACCGGTGAAAACCAGCCAAGAGGCGGATCGGTTTCGCCCATGGCAACGCGGCAGCGCAGATGGGTTGTCAAGGTCAGTATGATTTCATATGAACCGCCGGTTATTTTGAAAACAGAACCGGCAATCTGTTCCACCGTCCGCTCGGGATGAACGTGAAACAGCAGTTCTATCGACCAGGTACCGTTACCGGGGAACTGGTCATGAATATCCCAGCGTTTGGACATGGGATGGCACGAGATCGTGCGGTGATGGATAACGCGCAATCCTTTATGGTAATAGCCGCTGTGCTCGGCCGCGACATCGAACTGGTCCTCGCTCATAACCACGTGATCAACATGCGTCGTATAGCGCTGGCCCCACAGAAAGGGACCTCGGTTTTCAGCCTGGTCTTCACCGTTAATAACAATCGTGTTGTGGGCCCGTGTACTTTTAAAATAACGCCGCCAGAGCGGTTCGTCATGATAGGCATACGTGCCGGGATCGACAAACACCTGTTCATCGTTAACGTCAAGCGTGAACGACAACGCGTCGGCATGACCATGAGCGGCAAGCGCGCCGAAACCGAGCGGGCCGACATCCATGCAGAGCTTCAAACGCGCGCGGTCGGTCATAATCCCTTTCCAGACCACATACCCGCCCGTACTGAAGTCTCCCGTGCCGGCTTTGTTCAGCGGGGCTTTCAGAGAGCCGGTATAGAGCGAGACCGGAGACGACACTTTAGCGCAATGCTCGTTTTCATACGCGCCGCAAAGAGTCTGGGCCGCGCGGACTACATTGCGGTAATAGTCATGAGAGCGCTGAAAAATACCGGTCGCGACAGCATAATCCGCATCGCTCAAATCGGGAGCGATATCATTGTCTCCAAGCAGAGTATTGAGAAAATCGGCCATGGCGTGCATGCTGTCTTCGAGTTTTTCCCGGCTCGGTTCATGCAAAACCGCGGCATTGACCATCAGTTCCAGAACAAAAGCGTGATATGATGTTGATTGCTCTAAATGGACGCCGTCTTCTGAAACCTGGCGCTGGATGGTTCGGATAAGTTTTCGGCTCAGCTTGTTAACCGAATAATTGGAATCGAACAGGAGGGGCCAGGTCGTTACCGCGGCCAGTAATCCGACTGTTTCGGCTACAGCGTGATTATTGGCGCTGGAAAACCGGGCTTTGTGGCGCGAAATATAGGCCGCGTGCTGCATGATCGAGGTAAACCAGGATACCAGGAGCGAATCACTGCAGTTTTTCGGGCGGCCGTGGGCGAACAGGAAGCGGAACAGCCAGGACCAGGTCAGCAGCCGGACTCCAGCCTCGATCCCTGTCAGCCAGCCGGGTCCGACAGGATAGGGACACTGTTCCAGCCAGCTTTCGATCTGAAGCAGAACTTCATCGGCATAGCGGGGCTCGCGCGTGAAAAAATAGGCGATCGCGGCCGGCATCAGATGCTGGTGGCGGTTCAGCCACCAGATCGGCATGATATCCCCGGTTTCCTCCGGAATCCGGTAGTCGAGGCGGGCATAATCACGCCGCGGACATTGCCGGTCATGGATGTAATCGCGATACCAGTCAATCTCAGGGCCCAGTGAAATCTGGCGGTTGAACAGGGTGATGGTATGAGCGCAGACCTTATCGGCGCGATAGCGGATAGTATCGAGAAAGTCGTCTGAGATCAGCGTCGTAGCGGGATCCAGCGGCATCCAGCCGATCGAGCGCGAGGAGCTGGATAAAATGTCCGATAATGAATGCGGCAGATGCAGAGAGCGAATCGCGCGCCGGGTCAAAGGCTCTTTCAGTTTCAATTGCAGACGATATGCCATCTCGGCCGGTGACATGGCCCGCAGGCGCTGGATATACCAGCCTAATCGTTTAATTCTTTTCATATACCTCCTCTGAGCTGTGTGTGCATACTCTATTATACCACATGCGATACGACTGCTCTGAACTTTCCATTCGCGGAGCGCGGTATGGCATTGACATAGGAGCAGGAAACGGAAATATCGTTGCCGACCCGCTCGATGAACTTATGCAGAATACTCTGTTCGTCTTTCTCGGAATACCAGGGTGCGCGTACAATCCTGATCTCGATCGTGTCAAGCGCGGTCTGGACTATCTGGGCCGCGATAACATTGCTGACGCCCTTGAAAATATGGTCTAAACGGCCAATCCGGCGACCGCCGGGGGTAAGGATAACGTCATCACGTCGACCGATTATCTGTTGACAGCCCGGGCCCGGACGGCCGCAGATGCAGAGCGAATCCCAGCTGAACGGCTCCACCGCAAGATCGCCGGTGCAGTAGCGTAGAAGCGGCATGGCGCGGTTGATAAATCCGCTGGCGACGATTTCATACAAATCATCGCCGATGGGGACGTACTCGGTATAACCGTAACTGATATCTTCATGATAATGACCGGCGGGACAGGTTGTCATCCAGGTAACCCGTTCGGCATTGCCGTACTGGGCGTGGACCGGGCCGATATACTCGGCAATCAGGCTGCGCTGATGTTCAAATACGGATTCCGAAGCTAAGAAGACGGCCTGCAGGCCCAAAGGCTTCTCACCGTAGCGCCGCAGAAAATCGGCCAGGATATAGGCCGAACTGGGATAGGCCGACAGGAAACGCGCCCCGCTGCCCCGGATCAGTTCAATATACCAGGGCATCGTGTCGTCGGACAAGTGATAGGATGACAAAACCCAACGGTTGAAAATGATGTCGCGAATGCCGTAAGGGGGCGCTGCGCGGGAAACTGGCACAACCAGGTCGCCTCGCAGGACAATCATCAAATCATCCGGGCGCCAGCCGGCGGAATGATGCCAGGCAAAGAACCCGGCTTCTTCACGCGCGGCGCAAAACAGGCTGCGGCGCAGTTTAAGAGGAGTGCCGGTCGTGCCGCTGGTGCTGGCCGGTAGAGCCGGAAAGCGGCTGGCGCTGAAGCTGCGCGGTGATGTCCGGACTGTTTCTTTTTCAAGGTATGGCAGTGTTTTCAGCTTTTCAATCGGATTCTTGAAATCTTCGGTCGTAGATATAAGCGGACCGTAATGGGTGCTCCGCGCCGCGCCGGCCAGAGTGTGCTCCAGCAGAGATATCTGGCGCGCCCAGCGTTCGCTCTGATCGGCTGTGCGTAAACGCCCTAACTCGTTGACGCAGGCATGAAACGTGTGACTGCGCTTCAGTGTTGCCCGAACGAGCATTTTGAAATTGTAGCTTACCGGATCCATCTGTTATTTGTCAAAAAAATGCTGCTCCACGGCTTTGCAAATATAATGATATATGGGAAGGTGCAGTTCCTGTATGTCCGGCGTGCAATCTACCGCCGGCGCGATTGTAATTTCACATAAATCTTTCAGCAGGCCCCCGCTTCCTCCAGTCAGACCGACAGTATGCATATCAAGCGCCCGGGCGGTTCGGACGGCATGAACGACATTCCGGGATGAACCGGATGTGCTCAGGGCTATCAGTACATCCCCGGGCCTACCGAGTCCGTATACCTGCTGAGCGAAAACCAGGTCCGCGGCAACATCATTGGCAAACGCGGTCGACAGGGAAACTGAGGAAACTAACGATATCGCCGGCAGCGGCTTCTGAAGGTTCGCGCAAAGGTATTCTCCCTCCGGTCCAAACTGACTGAACCGGGTGCGATCGTTTTCCGGTACCGGGCGCCGACGCGTAAAACCTTTCATCAACTCACCGACTATATGTTCGCAATCGGCCGCGCTGCCGCCGTTGCCGCATGCCAGCAGCTTGTTGCCGCGTTCAAATACGCTGATCAACAAAATAACGGTCGCCGCGATTGCCTCCCGGCTTGATTCCAGGGCCGGATACTTTGTGAGTAACTGGTTGAGCATACATGTCTCCTGTGCAGGGGGTAAAAAACGTTAGCGCGACCGTGACCGGCGCGTTTGGTTCGGTTTGCGCGTCTGGCCCGGCTTACGCGTCGGTCCATGTTCAGCCGCACGCGTTTGTTTCGGTTTGCGCGTCTGGCCCGGCTTACGCGTCGGTCCATGTTCAGCCGCACGCGTTTGTTTCGGTTTGCGCGTCTGGCCCGGCTTGCGCGTCGGTCCATGTTCAGCCGCGCGCGTTTGATTTGTTTTGCGCGCCTGGCCCGGCTTACGTGTAGGTCCATGTTCTGCCGCGCGCGTTTGATTCGTTTTGCGCGCCTGGCCCGGCTTACGTGTCGGTCCATGTTCTGCCGCGCGCGTTTGATTCGTTTTGCGCGCCTGGCCCGGTTTGCGCGTTGGCTCTTGAGCCGCGGGGCGCGTTTGGCCGGCCAGGCCGATCCGTTCAAACAGAACCTCTTTTTCTTCCCCGGTCAGTACGCGCCAGGCACCCATCGGCAGGGAGCCAATAACAATATTTTCAATACGGATGCGTTTAAGGCGTTTAACTTCATTACCGACTTTCTGGCACATGCGCCGGATCTGGCGGTTGCGGCCTTCACGCAGAACGATCCGGAAGCGGCGCAGGGCAAGTTTGAATACTTTGGCCGGCTGGGTGCGCGCGTCGGTCAGACGCATACCCTGCCGCAGCTTCTGCAAGGCGCCTTCGGTAATGGGGTCGACCGTATCAACAATGTATTCTTTCTCATGCTGAAAGCGCGGATGCATCAGGCGGAATGCCAGGTCGCCGTCGTTCGTAAGCAAGAGCAGACCGGTGCTGTCTTTGTCAAGACGGCCAACCGGATATACCCGGTCCTTGATTTTCACGAGGTCGACCACGGTGGGCGCGCCGGGCTGAGAGCAGCTGGTGACTATGCCGGCTGGTTTGTGCAGCATGATATAATGCAGCCGGTCGGGATTCCTTACGACATCATTGTGATAGGTAACCACATCGTTATCCGTGTCAACCTTGGTGCCCAGGGTCGTAACGATTATACCGTTAACCTTGATTTTACCGCTGACAATAAACTGTTCAGCGCGGCGGCGCGAACAGATACCGCGTTCAGACATATATTTCTGCAGACGTATCAGCATAATGAATCCGTTTCGATACTGTTGATTAAAAATGCCGCTGAATGGATAATCTCCTGCCGTTCCGGTTCGTAGGTTTCAGCGTTGCGTCCGATGTCCATATGACCATAGGGCCCTACCAGCAGGTCGGCCGAATTGCCGATCACGCGCTGCAGCGCCTCAAGCCATTGCAGTGGTACCTGCCGGTCATTGGAAGAACCGATCAGGAGAAGCGGAATGTGCCTGAGCAAACCGGCGACCCGGCAGACATTGATCTCCGCCGAACGAGCGCCGCTGATCCAGTCTGCTATCAGCAGCGCTAACGGGACAAAGGGCCAGGGAGGCAGATAATAAAAGCGGGTGATATAATGCCGCACTACCTGGTGAATGCTGACAAACGGGCTCTGGGCTATAACTGCGCTGACGTCCGGAACAACCGCGGCCGCGATCAGCGATATGGATGCGCCTAAAGAAAAACCCCAGTAACACAGCGGCGCGTCGTTGGCAAACGTTTCTTTCACATAAGCAGTCAACCGGATTAAATCTTTGTGCTCCCAATACCCCAGCGTGCAGTGTTTGCCGGTGCTTTCATTGTGATGGCGCATGTCATACACAACCAGTGAAAAGTCCCGTTTCAGGTATGGCAGCAGATAGGAAAGAATCCCGTTTTTGCTGTCGGCTATGCCATGACTGGCTATAATCACTGCGCGCTGGTTTCGGGCGGGAATATACCAGCCCGCCAGCACTGCCCCATGCTCGCCTTCACAGCTGAATGGTGTGAAGGGCAGGCCATAATCAGCCGGAGTGTCTTCACACAATACCAGCGTCTTGTGCTTCAGAATGACAAATGCGCACAAAACACTGAGCAGTATGATTACCGGTATGGCAATCAGAATTACGGATATTATATAACTAATCAACTGCATACGTTGGTCTGGTATCGGCATTACCTGCTGAAAATCACGGGTCGCTGTTCAACGGCGATTACTGGTCAATCACTGTTGTTTCTACGCTATCTAGTATATTCAAATTCCGCAGATAATCAAAATTATCATGAATGGAGCTGAACTGGTCGGCATAGGGCGCGCCGGCGCGACAGCAGCTGCCGTCACACACGTATTCGCTGAATCCGGCCGTATGGAACAGGCGCAGCTCCGCTTCATACCGCCCGTCCCGAATAGCCGCGCCGGTTTCCGGCGCGAGCAGGATCATTAGCGTGTACGTATTAATTGCTTCTATTACTGCCGCCGGCGCCGTATCTTTTTCCAGGCGGTGATTGCGCGGATTATACACTATGCCGATATTGAGCCGGTCGACATCATCAACAAAGTCAATTGCCGCGTCAACCGTGGCAGCCCAACTGTCGGCGAGCGCTTCCACCGCCAGGCAGATGTCAAGCTCAGCCGCGAACTCCACCGCGTTCCGGACTATTGTCAACAACTGCTTATACTCATCTGCCTCTTTTTTCCGTTCCGGCAAACTGAATGTTACCAGGGGACATGCCAGGGCGTGAGAGAGGCAGATGACTTTCTTGAGAAGTTCGTCCTCATCCTGTCCGGCCAAGGTTATGCCAATACCGCGCAAAGAGTTGATTTCTATGCCCTGGGCCTGGGCGTAGCGGACGATTTCGGCACAGGTGGAAAAGCGGAATGAGTCCGGGGAAAACAGGCTGCCCGGGCTGAAATCGATGGTAATGCCCTGAAATCCAATCTGCGCCGCGCAATCTATCAGCGCGTGCATCTCCGTCGCGCCGGCTGATGCGAGCCGGGTGCTTGAACAACTGGCTTTCATGTCACACTCAGTGTCTGGGTGCGTTCCGGTCCAACCGAGACTTTTCTGATGACCGCGCCGGTATGCCTGGTTATCCCGGTTAAATACGCTTTGGCTGCCGCGGGCAGTTCGCTGAACGCAGTCAGGCTAGTCGTCGGGCTCAGCCAGCCTTCAAATTCTTCCATCCGGCCCGGTCGGCAGTGTTCCAGTATGCGTGCGTCAGTAGGGAACTCCGTCAGCAGCGTGCCTGAAGGAAGCTCTGTACCGTTGAACCAGGTTGACGGTCCATCATAACGGTAGGCTGTGCATATTCGCAGCACCGGCATAACGTCCAGAACATCAAATTTGGATATAATCACGTCCGGCCCGTTAATTTTTACCGCGCATTGAGCTGCTACCGCGTCAAACCATCCCGTCCGCCGCGGACGGCCGGTTGTCGTGCCGAACTCACCGGCTATATGCCGGATAACCTTGCCTAAGGAATAATCGTCCGAGGCCGACAAGGCTAGAGCGGCTGCTTCATCAAAACTCATGCGCTCTCCGGCGTGTTCACTCGCAATCGCTTCTTCACTGCCCAGCTCGGTCGGGAAAGGTCCGCTGCCAACCCGCGTCATATAGGCCGACATGATACTGTAAATTCGGTCGATTGACTGGGGCGGAATACCGGCCCCGGTTGAAAAGCCGCCCGCTACGCAATTGGAGGAGGTCACAAACGGGTACGTGCCGTGGTCGATATCCAGCAACAGGCCCTGGGCGCCTTCCAGCAGAATTTTCCGGCCTTCTTTCCAGGCTCTGTACACCAGGTTGCGCGTGTCGGTAACCAGCGGCAACAGTGTCTGAGCCCAGGCACAGTAGGAGTCGGCGATGGCCTCGGTGTTGAAATGGCCGTCAGCAATCCAGGCGCCGCTGTTCTGGTCGGGTGACTGCATCCATTCTTCAAAGGTTTCAGGCGCTATGCCGAAGACTGAGAAAATCATCAATTCTTTTTCACGCGCCAGGGCAATCAGATGGTCTCTGAAGCGGGCGCAGTCATGCAGGTCGTTCATACGCAGGCCGCAGCGTGAGATTTTGTCGCCGTACGCCGGGCCGATTCCGCGGGCGGTTGTACCGATCTTATGATTGCCGAGACTGAATTCGCGGGCTTTGTCGAGAATCCGGTGCCAGGGCATAATCAGGTGCGCGTCACCGCTGATGCGCAGGCCGCTGGTGTCGATGCCGACCGCCGCCAGCTGGGACAATTCTTTTTCAATCAGGGTCTTCGGGTCTACCACAACACCGGGCCCGATAATATTGAGCGTGCCGGGATGCGCGATGCCTGACGGAACATGATGCAGCTTCAGCTTCATGTCGCCAATAACAACGGTATGACCAGCATTGCAGCCGCCCTGTGCCCGCACTACCAGGTCGGCATCGGCGGCGAACGCGTCAGTGAATTTTCCTTTGCCTTCATCGCCCCAGGCTGCACCGCATATCCCGATTATTCTGTCGTGTTCAAAACTCATGATCTTCCTTCATACAAAATATAAATAACGCGAACAGCTTCGCCGCGTTATTACGATTAGGCCTTCTATAAAATGACCATGTAATTATAACAAATATGTCTGATAATTACAAAAGCGTAATTCATCCTGAATTC
>CAZCLS010000088.1:8719-10750 GCA_964499565.1 uncultured bacterium | reverse complement strand
ACTCGATTACTATGCCCGGCTCACTTGCCTGATGCGGCGTAAAGGGGATGCAGTATCGCTCGAATTCCGGCAGAGCCAGAATGTTCGTTACGATGCAGCTCTCCAGCACTGTCCGCCAGTGCTGCCCGGTTGTGCTGCCCAGATTGGCGGTGATTCCTCCCGCCGTACTCGTCTCAGGCAGTGACCTGAACAACTCTGTCCGTAATGAAAACCTGCTGGTTTCCGTGTCCGGATTATTGAATCCTAGCTGGTTCTTCAATACTAATGTCCAGTTGGCATTCATCTGCGCCAGGATGTCAGCTAAGCCCGGGTCTCCGGTTGCCGGTCCGGTCTGCGGCACGCCGTTCTGCATAATCCCCAGGCTGCGCTGCCGCACTACCTTCGAAAGATACGTCAGGCCCGCTCCGCGCGGATCGTTTTCCTGTAAACTCGTCTCATAATCGTACGCTTTCGCCGCCAGGTATACATAGCGCGCCGCCAGGTCGAACTGGGCCCGGTACTTCTGCAGCGCGTCATTCCGGAATATCCTGAATGCCATGTCATTATAGCGGTAATTCTGAATACTCGCCGCCGTCTGCATCCGGAATGATGTGCGCTCCTGCAGAATCCGCTCGCCTTTGGCTAAGGCCGCCTTGTAGCGTTCAACCGCCTCGATTACCGCTTCCTCCAACTCATACAGCTCTATCCGCAGCTCACGCTCTGTCCGCATTTTGCCTTGCAGACTGTCGGCCTGCTCGAAAACTTCAAACTTGTCAGCTATGTCATCCAGCGCTGATTCGAGATCCATCTGGGCATAATCCTTAGCGTAGTCAACCCACATTTCCGCGACATCTACTGTCTGCAGGATCGCGTTCAAGGCCGCTTTTGCTACTATCTTGATCCCCATCGCCGGCCCTTTCAGCATCGGTGAGGGATCCATGATAGTACCCGCGGCCACGCCGGCGATAACACCCAGTATCTCCGGCACGCTTTTGCTGGTCATTTGCTCGATATCATCAATGACTCCTTTCACGATTTCTATCCCTGCTTTGACCGTTTTTATCGCCGCGATACTTCCATCCGCGATTTTGACAAACGTATTGTAGGCTTCCTTCTTTTCCTTCGTCGTGGCCCGGCGCAGAATGTCCTGCTTGATGTTCTCGGCGTCTCCTTCTATCTCCCAGATCAACTGGTCATACTGCGCCGCCCCTTTCTTGAACTTCAACTGCAATTGCAGAATGTCTGAATAGGCTAACTGCAACTCGCCCTGCGCCCGCCTGGTTCCATTCCATACCGCCGGCTTTACCAGCCCCAGATTCTCTGATATGTGGTACATCACTACCATCTGGTTCGTCGAAATCAACTTGCCGTTGTTTGAACCGCTTTCAAGGTCTGCTTCAACTTCATACCAGGTCAGTGTTACCGGAACATCATACGTCGGCATGAATGTTCCCGGAAAATCTACGCGCTCCACGTACATCCAGTGCAGCAGGTCCGGTCCGTTATAATCCGATTCATACGACCCGAACGGCGGTCCCAGATCATCGTCATACGGATAGCCGAACACCTCTATCAGGCGGTTGTTGTAATCCGATTCCTGGTTGATGACATTGATATTGAAATCATTCAGCGAATCGGCCTGCCGCCGCAATAATTGTGTGCTGTTGCGCGCGTGGTCGAATACCGTCAACGCGTTTTGCATCGAAAGTATCGCCCGCGAATAAATCTGGTCAAAATGCGTCTGAGGAGCCGATGCCGTTACCAGAGCCGGATTGATGTCAAACGGCATCACGTTCTTGGCTAACCCTAACGGATTGAATCCTACATCCGCGTTGTCCACCTCTACCTGCACTTTGGTGAACAATGTGGCCACTTCCTCCAACTCCTCGACGGTTGTGCGGTCAACTTTCTGGATGCCGATATGGCTCGGATCGGGGTCTTCCGGCGGCAGCATCGCGTTTCCTACCAGCCAGTCGAAATACGTGCCCTGGCCGACCCTGCTGCCCCAATCCGAATATCCCCAGGCCCGGTTCGTGTCGCTGTCCTTGTATC
>CAZCLS010000088.1:0-8619 GCA_964499565.1 uncultured bacterium | reverse complement strand
CTGCTGCCCCAATCCGAATATCCCCAGGCCCGGTTCGTGTCGCTGTCCTTGTATCCCTGCCACGGAACGTCCGGATTCTCTTCATAGGTGCCCCGGTGTTCAAGATTGATGATCTCCGCTCCCGTGCGCGCCTTGGATGCAGCCACACTGGCAAATTTGCGTTCATCCATGTAATCGACATTTACCGCTACGCCTCCTACCATAACCGCTTCAATGCGCGGTACCCAATCGAAATATCTGCTCCGCAACAGCCGGTAATACGGTTTGATCGCCATCATGTAATGGCCCCAGGCGTCTCCATGCCCTTGCGGATACAGGATGCGCGCGTCGTTCTCGTCTATCACGCCGTCAACGTTTCCGCTGGCATCCTGGATGTTGTAGTTCAACGCGTAAGCCACTTCACCGCCGGTGATGTCCCGCGTGAAATTCCAGATCAACCGGTTGTAGAACGGAAATGTCCGCACCGTCGGCAGCAGCGAGTCATCGCGCCCGCGCAGCAGTTTGACTTCTTCTTCCAGCAGAGAGGCTGTCTGGTTCATGAAACAATGCAGCGATGTCGCCTCGCTTCCGTATTGCTTGTCATCCGTGCCAAACGCGATCGTCGGGTCCGCCGCGTCCGCGTAAGCCTCGTTCGCCAGCACCATATATAAATCCGATATCCGCCCCGCCACGAGCAGCAGCGCGTCGTTAGCCGGTCCGTAATTGATCGGCGGAATACCCTCTATGCTCAGATCTATCCCGCGTTTAAATACGGTTTCATATATCTCGATCAAGCCGAAACTATCCGCGTTTTTGCTGTTCATCGGCACCGCCCCTACCCAGCGCGTGCCGGCCTGAGCGATCATGCTTACCAGGCGGTTGACTTCGTTTTCATTGAATTGATAGCGGCTGAAGCGCTGCTCGAAGGGATTGATGCCGTTCAACACCCGCTTAATCCAGCCTTCCGCCAGTTGGGCGTCGGTCCATTCACTCCAGCTCGTGCCCGTCGGTCCCGTGCCGTCTATCCGCCGGTAACGGCAGATGAAATAATTGTCCGCTAACGTGAATATCCCCGGCCCTTCGATCGTTATGTCTACCGCCCCATCTCCCGAAGTCGGTTTCATCGGGTAGGGCGTCCATTGCTCATACGGATTGTCAGTTTTGTTCGGCGCGGAACCGTCCGGATTCGGCGGCAGCGTACGCCATTCAAAATCATACCGGTTCGGTTTCCCCACGAAATCGCCGCTGTGCCGCAGCGTCAGCTTCTCGTCAAACGCGTTGTCCGATTCAATTACTTTTAATTCTCCCCGGTATAGCGGCGGCACTACTTTGATTATTGCCAGGCTGACCGGTTCCGATTGATCCGATAAATATTTGCTGTTTGCGAACGCGATCGTCACTATCCCCGTACCCTGAGACATACCCGCCGTTAACGCCAGTGAATCAAAGCCCACCGGCACAACGTTGGTCGTCTGACTGCCGTCCGGATTGTCGGTTATGATTGTCGCGTGGTCATTCGTAAATTCCATTACACTGCTCGCGGCCGCCACCAATCCTTTTATCGCCGCCGGAAATCCTGAATAGTCGTCAGTGCTCAGCGCCTCCAGCACCTCTTTCTCCCGCTCCGTGATTACATTCACCAGCAGGTATGATTCACCCGCTGCCGGTTCGATGAATTTGCCTTTGAAGCGCAGCTTTTCATTGATCGGATCATACCACACCCGATCGCGTAATTGTGGCGGCAGGTCCGGAAAATAGTACTTACCGTCCTGCAGCGCTTTTTTAACGTCCGAGGGCGGCCAATGCCATTTGTTTACGCCTAAATCGGCCGGGTCGTATTCGCGGATTCTGGTCGGATCTATCAACGTTACACTGACGGCGCTCTTGCCTCTCAGAGCCTGCGACTGCTGATAGATTATTTCCACACTCGACTGACCCCAGATACTCGGTAATCCGAATTTCGGTTTGACCAGCGTTTCGCTTACCCGTAATTCAGGATAATCATCACCCCAGACTATCGTGTATTTCACGTCGATCGGCATTCCCGCCGTGCCCGCCCGCAGGTCAAGGAGCGGGATCGGATCGCCCGGCTTGAATTCGTTTGTCAGCGCTTTCACCTGGTAACTGGTGCGCGCCGTCCAGTCCACTCCCGGTATCTCCTGGGTCGTTGTTTTCTGGTACGTCGCTTTTTTGTACCAGGCCGGGATATAGAAACTTTCCGTGTAAGGATACCAGAACCGGATGGTTACGTTCGTCGGCCCGTTCCGATCGCCCGCCGCGCGCGCCCAGAAATTGTTCTTGCGCGATTTCCAGGCCGGCCCTCGCACCGCCATTGATAATTCCGTTCCCGGCAAGCTGCTCAACGGCATCGGCGCTTGAATCAGTTTGCCAGCCGTGCCCGTGTAGTTAAACAGGTACTGCGGCGCTTCCACCGCCTTCGGTTTGAACAGCCGCATCCGCCATTTCAATCCGGCCGCCGGACTCCTGTATGCCATCAATACACATGCTTCCGATGTTATGTTCGATCCTAAATCATCCCGCAAGGCCCAAATCTTCCCGTCCCGCATCATCGCGTGCTCGTCGTTCGGGTTGAATCCCGGTTGCTCTGGGTCGTTCTGGTAATAGATACTCCAGTTCCGGTTTGAGACCGGATCGATCAGGCCGCTCCCCTCCTGGCTCGCTATGATTATCCGTTCATATCCGCCCGTCGGCCAGACCGTCATGTACCGGTTTACCCGCGACGGCCATTGGATACCCGCTCCGTAATTGCTCAGTGTTAAACTGCACCACCATACTTCCAGCGTGTCAGTATTAACGCCAAACAGCTGTGAGGCCGGGTCAGGATATTCGTATATCCCCGGCAAATAACGAGTACCGGCGTAGGGATTTCCGAACGCGTTCGTGTGAATGTATCCTGCCCCCGGCCCTTGATGATATACACTGGTTATTTCGGTTCCGATATTCCAGTCCTCAGGCGTCAGATTGATACTCGTTTCCGCCGTGTTTGTATGTATTATCGATCTGATCACCTGGAACTCCACCCATTTGCTGCCGATCAGGTCATCCGGCCCGCTCTGGTATTTAAGCAGCGAATAGCCGGCCCCGTCCGTGAAAAAGGTGTGCGTGTCGGATAATTGCAGCAGATGACCGTGATGCACTTTGTTATCGAAATTTTCCGCCGCCATCAACACCGGATGGTATTCCTTCGGTATGTATGTTTTTGTGCCCAGCGCTTCCGCCCGGCTGCCCCGGACGTAGCGTTGCGCGTTCTCAGGCCAGTAGGTCGTGTAACGGTGCATCTCATACGGCCAGATTGAATCCTGCAATCCTTTTTCCGTCCAGAATACTTCCATCGCCGCTCCGATCGCGTTCAGCTTTGTGCCGAATATCGCCCCATACATCACACTGTTTTCCAGTGAATGCTGGTAGATTAAATCCGGCATCCCCGCCGCGACATGCGGATACTCCGGTTCGGCCGCTGTCGCATAGGGCATCAAGCGTGAACCGATCGGCACATTGCTGCTCTTCCAGCCTACATTCCTCAGTACTTCCACTATTTCCACCCCGATCATCGGTCCCTCTTCTCCTTCCCGATATTCAAATACTAAATATCCCGTTCCTTTGCCCGGCTCCGCTTCCCGTCCGCGCGCGTTCAGATTCCCGTTCTGGTCCAGCCATACAAACCCGTCTATCGGTCCGTTGGTCCGGTAGGGAATGTTTTCGTTGTAATATATCTTCACCGTCATGTTAAGCAATTTTACTATCGGACCCCGGTCCGGCGCGTTGTTCCAGTATAATTTCCGCACCGTTAACGGATCCCATGGCTCCTCCTTTACCACAAACAAAGCCGGTATATAGACCGCCTCGTCATCCGCCCACCAGTAGACGGCCACCACGCCCGGGGATGTGAACATGACAATGTTCGTATACCCTAAATAAACCGCCGAATGCGCGTTGATCGGCGCAACGTTCGATACGATCGGCGGATGCAGCGGGTTTTCCGGCGCGAATGGTGACCTGACCATTTCTCCCAGCTTTACGGCCGTCGCGCCGGCCATGAAAAACGCGATCTTTACCGTGCTCGGATTCCAGTTGGCTTTGTATCCCTGAATTTTTAATATAATATTGCCCGACACCCGGATTGTGTCTCCACTCACGACAGAGGGGCTCTGAAACTGCACCACATCGCTCCCGTTCGTGGTGTAATACATGATCACACCCGGCGTCGCGCATTGCACGATAACATCCGTCGCATTGGTGAATGCTCCCCCGTTCGGTATCAGCGTGGGCGTCTTTACCGACAGTGTGTAGTCGTTGCTTACCGGTCCCCGCGCCGCCTCGCTCGGTTCCCAGCCCGTCCGCCACGCCTTTGCGTAGATATACATGTTCCGGTCCACTCGGATCGTTCCCCCATTAGCGATTATCGGGTCCGATGTCGTCGGGATCGAACCGTTGACCGTGTAGCGGATTGTGACGCTGGCGGTGTGACAACTTATCTGCACATCAAACGGCTCCTCGTAGTTCCCCGCCGGCGGTGTGAAGTATGGCGCCGTCACAACTAACGTGTATGCCGCTGTTTTAACCGGGCTCGGACTCATGTCCGTTTTGAAAGCACGCGCTTTTAATGTCAAACTCTGGTTTACCTGAACCGTACCGCCGTTGGCTACCGACGGTTTGGTCTGGTTCGGTGTGCTGCCGTCGGTCGTGTAGTGAATCTGTACTCCCGGTGTGGCGCAGTCCATCACTACGTTCACTACTCCCGTGTACGTGCCGCTGTCGGGCGCAAACGTCACCGGCTCAATCGGCGGATGCGTCGCGCGCGACATGATGTATATTTCCTTGATATTTGTGTAACGATACCACGTGCCGTTGACATACCAGGTCGGTGTGCCGACCCACAGGTATTCACCGTTTAAATCCGGCGCCAGCCGGATCAGTTGCGTGAACCGCGCGTAGGTCGCGTCCGGCGAACTTACCGGTGTACCGAAATCATTCAAGTATTGTTCCGGATACGTGTTAAGTACCGTTGAATACGAAAAGGCCGGGTCTCCTTCGACCGATGAATATATGCTGTTCCCGAACCAGCCATAGGGCCCGGTGTACCACTTGTAATATTGGTATACGACACAGAACCAGAACTCATTCGATATATAGTTGTCCGACAGGTTCGGCACTCGCACATACCACTGCGCCGGTAGTCCGGCCTGTGTCCGCGTCGTCGAAAATGACCAGGTTGGCGTGCTGTTGCCCGTGCCCGGATTGGTCCAGCCGAAGACCGGACTGTCATTTTGCGGCGCCGTCGCGTCCGTAAAATCCCAGCCTAATTTGACTTGCGCGTTCGCGCTCCAACTCGGCTGATAACTCGTGTTGACTCCTATCGTCGTTCCCGAGCTTTCAATCGTGCTGAAGAGCAGCGCCTGTACTACGCATGCGGTATAAAAACTGACGAGCGATTTCATGATGCGTCCCTGATACCTGTATTGATATATGCACGGCCTGTCTGCTGCCACGTTTGCTGAGCGACAGTCCGGCATGAATTCACTTTATTTACCATCATCCAGTATGCCGATTGGTGATACGTGCGTCAGGATAAACTCCCCCTGCGCGTATAACGTGTTTTTGTGTATCCCTTTGACTGTTTCACGGTACGTTCCTCCCCACAGCGTGTCTTTCCATGCCGCCGGATTTATTCCCGCCGGTGCCATGTCTGAAAACGTCAACCCAACCTCACGTGTTATCGTAAACGATTCCTTGCCTTCCGGTAATACCTTCTCAAATCGTTCGTCCAGATTGTCATGGTCGGGATGATACAGGTGCACAAACGGATTCGATGGATCTGTATATTTCAGAAATACCGTGCACCCCAGCGTCTTGGTGCTCTCCGCGTAATCCATGCCGATCGGATTCGCGAAACAGAAGGCCGCCGAACTGATGCGCCGTCCGTCAAATTCTCCGTTGCGGTAAGCTGTGTTTGCGTATGTTCCGGCTAACCGGTCGTCCGTTAACAGCACGTACCGCCCGGTCTCGTTCGTTGTTTCCGGCGCTTTCCAAATGATCATCGCCTGTTGCAGCAAACGGGCTTGCCCGTTCGTGTCTACATGCACGATCAACCTGAATTGAAATGAGGATTTTGTCGGTACCGGTGTCGTCCGGTAGGATGGATATGCTGGTTGATTCACCTTCCCGATCGTCGCCGCTCCCACCCACAATCCCGGTCTCATTCCCGCCGGCGCCGAGCCCGCCGCCAGCGCAATGTGCCGCGGCGTATTGTCGGATACTACCGGCACGATAATCAACGTTCCCTGCCCGTCGCGCAGTTCCAGCAGACTGCCGTAGCGTGCCTGCCCATGCCCATCCGGCACGGAGTATTCGTCCATATCCGCGCGCCGGACTGCCAGGCGCAACAGCCATTCATTTCCGGCACTCACCGCATGCTGGAATTCAACCGGCATGTTCTTCCAGCCAAACGTCCGCGGTCCCGTGAATTCATGATATGCCAAAGGTACCGTACCCGCCACTCCCGGAACTCCCGGGTCCGCCGGCGCAGGTACCGATTCCCGCCGCCGAACCCGCACTATCGCTTTGTTCCCCGCCAGATTTCTGACCGATAGCCGTATCTCCGAACGGGTATCGCCAAATTCTACCAGCTCACCGCTGTCAACCGACGCTGATAACGGTCCCGTGTAATCCGAATGTCCCTCGCACCGAACCCAGTATGCCTTACCCGCCTGGATTTTCTCGGTTGACGGCGAATTTACTTCTTTCCATTTTCCATTTCCGTCTAAATAATAAACCGCCTGACCACGATGCGCGTCAGATGGTTCTAAATAGCTGGCAAACGTGGGCTGTTGCTCCGGATCTACCCAGAAGCCTACCAGGTTGTATGAGTCGGGTTCCCATTCGATCCGCGGCAAAACAGGCCTGCCGGTCACTGTCAGCGTTTCCGCTGCCGCCCCTTCTTTGACATGTATCAGATAGCTTCTGCCGCCCCTGATTGAAAATAAATCACTCAGAAATGCCTGCGGATGATTACTCGGAAACCAGGTGCTCCATTCCGGCTGCTCAGGCAGGAGCGTGTCAGGATTCTGTATATATTGCACCGTAGTGAAACGCTTGTTCCATTGCCATACGCTCTCTATGTCCATGCCGTCAAATACGTCTTCGCATATAGCCGGTTCCGGTTGGACTCGTAAAAATACAGCATTCCAGCCCGGTTCTAATCGTATCTCCTGGGTGTCATAACGCCCGAAAAGGCAAAGCGGCAGGCATACAATACCGACAACAACATACCACAACATTTTCATGATGGCCTTCCAGTGTGTTTTATTTCTGTTCGTTTGTCTTGTCTTTTTTGGCAGGACGTGCGAATATATAACTCTGCTTAATACAAAGATCTACTCGCCGCTACAAATAAATGGGTCGAATTTGATGCGGGTTCTTACCTGTTCCATCTACTATAGAATGTTTTCTTTTCCTGTCCGTATTTCTCATTCATGTTCTAATGAACAATATACATGCTTGATAACGCAATAGTATAGCACTCTTTTTGACATAAAGTCAAGTGATATTCTCGGGGTTGGAGTCGGAACTTGTATGCATTTGACTTTCATCTGCGATGATATTATACTTTGGCGTGACTTCAGCAACCGGCCGCTTGGAAATATCCCGCGCGCGCTCATGCAGCACCCCTGCAGGGGAACGATAGCAGGCTGTTTACTGCCGATATATGCCTCACTGGCAATCGTATCGAGTCACGTAACCTTAAAAGAGAGAGTATCCATGATTGCTCGTATTGTACTGTTCGCACTTATCCTTGTGCTGTGCACAATGCCTGTTTCAATGAACGCGGCGCTCAACCTTCGATTTGTCAACCAAAATTATGATTACAGTGATTCCAACGTCTACGTAATGTTCCGCAAAGGCACGACAAATCTTTTTGGCGCCTCGTACAGCGGCGGCACTATCGCGCTTACCACCTCCTATTCTTTCGCCCAGTTGGCCGGTGGTGTCGTATTAAGTAATATCGTCGCCGGTGAATTCTTTGTGTCCCTCGGCAAGCCGATGTCAGTTCCCGTTACCAATTCGGCCGGAAAATTGCCCGGACCCTCGCCCAGCAATATCGCCGACCCGGATTACTCCACCCGCTGGGATACTGTCGAGATTACCTATACCGGCATGCCCTATGACGCAGCCAACCTTACCGGCATCAACCTGTTCTGCGTTCCTTTTGTTCTAAGCACCTATGACGGCACGAACGTTGTTCAATCGCTAGGCTACAAGGTTGACGGCGACACAATGATCTCCAAGCTGCAGGCCTCCGCGACAAACGACTCGGCCGTTTTGAAAGATGCCGGCGGCAATTTCCTGCGTGTCCTCGGCCCGACCGCTTATGCCGCCGGAACCATCGGACCGTATCAGCCTCTGCAAGATTACATCGATCTCGTCCGGTCCAGCGGTAAGCCGATCCTTATTTCCGACTTGTTCTCAGGCAAACCCGGCGTGCAGCCGCCGCGGCTGACTACCCAGCGCTATCAGTTCCTGACCTCCTTTACCAATATCCTGGGCGTGGACCAACTTATCATGTCCGGCGGCAGCCCCACGGCAGGCGGCATCGGCCTTACGAACATTGTTACCTTTACC
>CAZCLS010000087.1:7272-10918 GCA_964499565.1 uncultured bacterium | reverse complement strand
ACCGACCACGGTCCCGGCCTTCCCAACGGGCCTCATCCCTATCACTTTTCCAACCAGGACCGGCTTGCCGCTGTCCAGGGCCCCTGCCTCGTGTTAAGCGGTGTCGAGGAAGATTTGTCCGATCCGCATGGCTCTGTGTATCTGCCCGAACGTATCCTGGCTCAGCTCGATGTCGTCCTGGTCGGTCTGCATCCCTATGGCTGGACCAAAAGCGCTTCCAGCCGTGAGGCTACCACCAGCCTGCTCAAGGCTATGAACAACCCTTTGATCAATGGCGTTACCCACCCGGTGAATACCTGGGCCGATATTGACGTCAAAGAAATAGTGCGGGCTGCAAGGCCGACTCATACGGCGATCGAATTTAATGTCTCTAAAATCGATGGCCTGCAGGATAAGCTTGTTCAACTGCTTGAATGGGTCACCGAGTTCGATGCGCCCCTGATGATTAATTCCGACGCGCATATCGCCGATGAAGTCGGTGTCTGGAACGCCCTGGAACCGTTCCTGCCCCTGCTGCCGCGGCACCTGATTGTTAATTGCAGCCTCGCTTCGGTTGTTCAGTTTTTTTCTATCACCCGTCCGGACGTTCTCGCCCGGGTAACACATACTTCGGAGAACAGATAATGAAACGTTACCTCTCCCTTCTGATTGCTGCAGCTATCTCCGCGGCACCTGCCTTTGCCGCGCCGGCTGTTAAACGTGACTCCGGTAAAGCCTTGTCAAATGTGCTTGACCGTATCGATGCTACGGCCTCCAAACTTCACACCTTCTCGGCCTCATTTACTCAGGTCGATATAGATCCTGTTTTCGATGAAATAACTGAATACGAAGGTTCATTCTATTTCATGAGCAAGACCACCCCGGACAATAAAAAACCAATCTATATGCTGCGCTTCGACTATATGAAGCCCGAGCGCTCGGTTACTATCATTAATGATACAAAAATTATTTTGTTTACACCTGATATGATTAAACCGCAGGAATCATATATGGTCGATAACATAAAACTCGAAGCACTGTTTGCGGGCTTTATGTCTACCAGAAGCCTGCTGGAGCATTACGATATTTTTCTGGCTGATGATACACCGACGACCGTTACCCTGATGCTTAATCCGAAAACTGATGCCGCCCGCGAGAATTTCAAGGAATTACGCATTACGTTCAAAAAATCAACCTGGTTGCCCGTTACCGTTGTGCAACACAAGCTGAACGGGCAGCAGATTACGTTTTCGTTTGATAAGATGGTCAGCAACCGGACGGTTCCGGAAAAAATCTTCAGTGCTGAAAGCCTGAAAGACCTTAAATTGTCTCGGAAGAAACCGGAGGCGAAGAAGCCGGACGCGAAAAAGCCTGCGGATCAGTAAAACTGGCCAGCACCAGCAGTCCCGCCCCGATACAGATCGCGCTGTCGGCTATGTTGAATGCCGGCCAGTGCAACGTGCCGGCATAGCAGTCAATGAAATCTACTACTTTGTGAGGAGGAATTATTCTGTCTATCATATTCCCCGCCGCTCCCCCGCCAATCAAGCCTAAGGCTATAATAACCTTGCGCGGCAGCTTCGGATGCTTGATAACCAGCCAGGTGATAAACCCTACCGCTCCTAATGCTATCAATGAAAAGATTACCGGTGCGGCATTGATATGGTGGAAAAAACTGAACGCGATGCCTTGATTCAATCTGTGTGTGATCGCCAGACAATGGGGAATGATATTTCGCCAGGCGCCTTCCGGCACGGAAATTCGGATGTAGAGCTTTGAGATTTGGTCTGCCAGCACCGTGACTATCAGCCCCGTCAGGAACATCACGCGCTGTGTCGTTGGGGATTCAAACTTCATAGAACATTAAACCAGTCTTCTCTATCTGCCGGTTACAGATTGTATTTGTTCATGCACTTTATACACACCGTCGCTTCCGGTATTGCATCAAGCCGCGCTCTTGATATTTTTGACCCGCTCAGTTCACACATGCCGTATGTTCCTAAGTCAATCCGTTCGAGCGCGTGATTTATCTTATCGATCATTTTCTGCTCCGTCGATGCCAGGCCAAGCAGCATTTCCTGTTCCGCCGCGTCGGTGCCGGCGTCCGCCATATGCAATTTCCAGCCGGATAAATCCCCCGCGAAATCTCTCTGAGAGTTATGCAGTGTCTCTTTCTCAATCTGGGCTACATCACCCAAAATGCGAGTCTTCTTGTCTATCAGTATCTGTCGGTAGCTTTCAATCTCTTTCTCTGTTAACCATGTCTTTTTCTTTTTCGGCATCTGGTCAGCCTCCCGCTCTGTTTCATGTTTATTTCTTCGTTACTGCTTTTTCTCAGCTTTTAAAACTTCATAGCAACGCTGACATATGTCAGGTTGGTCAGAGATTGTACCAACTGTTTCAAAAAAATTCCAGCACCTGGCGCATTTTTGTGCTGTTGCTACTGCTGTTTGTATCATCACAGTCTCACTCTCCTGCCCCGCAACCCCTTCATTACAAGCTGTTTCATTGACTTCAGCGTGCGATACAATCAAAAAAGAAGCTAATTCTTCACTGAAGTGGGTCAATATGGCACGGATTTCATCATCCGTGCTCCATAACCGCACTGTCGCTTCCAGGCTAGAGCCGATCTGCCCCTGCTGCCGCTGCTTCTCCAGCTCCCGCAATACATCGTCCCTTACCCGCCATAATACAGCGTAATCCGCCGCCAGTTCCTCATCCAGCCATTCCGGCGCGGCTTCCGCCATCTCACTCAGATGTACCGACTCCGCCACCGTCCCGTCCTGCTCGCTCGCGTATTCTTTGCGAATGTGGTCCCATACCTCATCCGCCGTAAATACCATGACCGGTGCCAGCAGCTTGGCAAGCACCACCGTTATTGTCCGCATTACCGTCTGAGCCGAACGCCGTTTAACTCCCGCCGCCCGGTCAGCGTACAACCGGTCTTTCAGAATATCACAATACCGGGAGCTTAAATCTACACTGCAGAAATTATGCAGCAGATGAAATACCCGGTGCAGCTCGAATCGCTCATACGCTTCCATTACCTGTCCGCGTACCTGCTCCAGCCGGTGCAGCATGTATCTGTCCAACGATAACAGCTGGTCGTACGCCACGCTATCCTTCTCCGGATCAAAATCGCTGATGTTTCCCAGCAGAAATTTAAAAGTATTTCTGATACGCCGGTATGAATCCCCGACCTGTCTCAATAGATTGGGCGAAATTATTACGTCCTGCAGGTAATTGACCGAGCCGACCCACAACCGCAATATGTCCGCCCCCATCTCTTTGCAGACCCACTCCGGATCGGTAAAATTACCTTTCGATTTCGATTCCTTTTCTCCCGATTCCGTTAACGTCCAGCCGTGAGTTACCACCGTTTTGTAGGGCGCCGCGTCATTCAAGCCGATCCCCGTCAGCAATGATACCTGGAACCAGCCGCGATGCTGGTCCGATCCTTCCAGGTACACATCCGCCGGCGTGCCTAATCCTTCCCTGCGCGCCAGAACCGCCCGGTGACTCACTCCCGAGTCAAACCAGACATCAAGTATATCTGTTTCCTTCCGGAAGGCCGTACCGCCGCACGCGCCGCATTGAGTTCCTTCCGGTAATAATTCTTCAGCTTCGCGAGCGAACCAGACATCTGATCCTCCCTTTTCCACCAAAT
>CAZCLS010000087.1:4280-7172 GCA_964499565.1 uncultured bacterium | reverse complement strand
ACGACATAATCGTCCTGCCCGTGACCCGGAGCGGTGTGCACACAGCCCGTGCCCGTGTCTGTCACGACATGGTCGCCCAGTATCACCGGTACACTCCGTTCCCTGTCTATCGGATGCCGCAATTGGATCCCTTCCATGCTGCTGCCTGAAAAGGTTGCCTGCACTGCCGGAACCGGCTTGTCGAGTTTGTTGAAAAAATCTTCCAGCAGGTCAACCGCCAGGATTATCGTTTCTCCTTCCAGTTCAACCGCGCCATATGTCATATCCGCTTTCAGACAGACCGCCCGGTTGGCCGGCAGTGTCCACGGTGTCGTCGTCCAGATCACTATCGCTGGGTTCGGCCCGGCCGAAAACGGCAGCGTCTGTCCGTCAACTACGGGAAACTTGACATAAATCGCGGGGGATGTGTGCGGCGCGTATTCAACTTCCGCTTCCGCTAATGCCGTTTCACACGCTATGCTCCAGTGAATCGGTTTCAGTCCTTTGTAGATATATCCCTTTTCATACAATTCACCGAACGCCCTGATTATATCCGCTTCATACCCGTAATCCATGGTTATGTAGGGATTCTCCCACTCTCCCAATACTCCCAGCCGCTTGAACTGGCCGCGTTGTATATCGATGAATCGGGCCGCGTACTGCCGCGCTTTGGCCCGGAACTCTACCTGGTCAACTTCTTCTTTGGTCGTGTTCAGTTCCTTGAACAAGGCATGCTCTACCGGCAGCCCGTGGCAATCCCAGCCCGGCACATACGGCGCGTCATACCCGCACATCGTCTTATACTTAACCACGATGTCTTTCAGAATCTTATTCATGGCCGTACCGGTATGAATCCGGCCGTTGGCATAGGGCGGTCCGTCATGCAGAATAAATTTGGGCGCGCCGGCACGTAAACGCCTGATCGTGCCGTATAAATCTTCGCTATACCATTTCTCAAGCCGTTCGGGTTCGCGGGTCGGCAATCCCGCCCGCATCGGAAATTCGGCTGAAGGTAAATTCAATGTTTCCTGGTACTTGTTTTTCTCCGGTTTACTCATGTGCGTTTGGCTGCTATCCTTATTCCATGTTTATGGTTATCTGTTTTAGTTCATTCTTGCGCTTTACCGTGACAGGTATCGCATATTTGTTGTTGCGGTACGCCTCGTTCATCGCGTAGGTGAAGTTCGCCGTGTCGGTGATCTTCTTGCCGTCTATCTCAACGATCACATCCCTTCCGGTCAACCCTCCTTTCTCTCCCGGACTCAGTTTCTGCGTGCGGTAGATCATTAAGCCGTAATCAGTATCCAGCCGGTTGCGCCGCTGTACATATTTATCAACTTTGATCAAAAACACCCCTAACTTCACCGAACATTCCGCGTATGACCCCAGTTCCTTATCATAGGTTTTCGGAACGACCGTCTCCTCCTGCGCCACGACCGGTGGCGCGTTGGTGTCATCTTCGGCCATTGTACCCACACTTCCCGGCGCTGAAGATACCGAAGTGCCTTTCCCGAACGAAAATGACGTGTCCTCCATTGCCATCGATTCGCGGTATATCCGCAGCGGCAGGGTGTATGTGTTCGGTCCGGCCGCTACTGTGACGGTCTCATTCATAAAATCAATCGATGTCAAAGTCGATTCCGGCTGCGCGTTGGATATCACTCCTCCTATGTCCGTCCGGAAACTCTTTTGCTTCGATTTGTCCTTGAACACTGCGTGCGGCCGGCCTAAGCTTATTATCCCGGTTAATGTAATATGCCGTGCCCAGGGCGGCAACTCGCCTTCCGTGAATTTATTTTTAGGATCTGGCGGAGGTGGAGGAGGCTTTTTCTGTACCGCTTCCGGTATTTGGAATATGTTGCGCGGCAGTTCTTCCGTGGCACTGACATAATCAGGCATTTGCCACGGTTTGCTGCCTTTGTCCTGAAATACATATGACTGAACATTCATCTGCGATATGTTCGCCCGCACATTTTGTGGAACTTTCTCATCACCCTTGATCGTTATGTTGTCAAACCCGACCAACTGGCCCGCGTTCTCCACCAGGAATAACACCATGTTCAAACTCTTCCAGTCGCAGTCAACCTGCGACAGTCCGTATGAAAACACACTGAACATATCATTCGTTTTGGGATCCCCGATCCTTGTCCGCTTGATGTTCGATCCGTATAACTGGTCTATTGTAAAAAATTCCTTAGTCAGCAGATCGTTCAGGTTGAGCGGTATTTTTATGTCCGAGATTGTATCCAGATGATTGCTGTACTGGTTCACTAACGTGCGGTACTTCAGTTCCAGTTCCAGCCGCTTCCGCTTCAGTTCCTCCGCGTCCGTCAACGCGCTATTCAGGTTGCGGATGTTTTTCTTGTCTTTCTCAATCTTTTTCATTCCCGGATCGACTATGTATAAATATCCCAATACCACAACCACCAGGATACTGCCGATTACGATTACCGCCCATTCTCGAAATGTTTGAGGTCGTAATGCCATGCTTTACCGCCTGCGCGTGCCGGGATTAGTAGTGTTTTTGTTTCTCTGTTCTTTCATTGTCTTTGCTCAGTTGAGCGGCTCCGTGTTTTTCAGTACCGCTCCCTTGTCGACCGCCTGGGTGCTCACCGCGCCGCCCGTTTCCTCTGCTTCCACCCGCAGCGAGCTGCCGGTCCTGCTCATCGACGCCGGCAGCGTGCTCGACGCGCGTGCCGCGCCCGTTACGTCAGGCGGTTCCGCCCGGTCCAGTGAGGCCGGCAGCAATGACTTTAACTTGTCTTCGTATTTCAGGTCCGGTAATACTTCTACGTATATCCGAACATCCTGGACATCCTTGCCGTTCTTTGATGTCGATACGGTGTCTGACCGCTTCACATTTTCAAACCGCAAGCGCTTTTTCAACTCGTCCGTGAAACTGATGTGGCTGAT
>CAZCLS010000087.1:3077-4180 GCA_964499565.1 uncultured bacterium | reverse complement strand
TGGATCATCCGCCGCTTGCGCAACGCGGTTTGCTGCAGCTTGGTTATGTCGACCGGCAGCAGGTCGATCGTTATCAACGCTTCATTTACGCAGCGCAGCGCGCAGCCGATTACCGCCATGCAGCTCGACGGCACATATTCTCCCGCTTTGATTCCCAGCATCGCGACCGGATCAAACACTTCCGCTGTCTGTCCTGTCAGCTCCGCCAGTATCTCCGGCAGACCCGGCGCTACAGCCGTTCCGCCGCTGAGCCAGATTTTTCCCGGCTTTAATGACAGCGATGTGCGCTGCACATGCTTGAGTGTTTTCCCGATCTCTTCCAAAAACGGCTCAAGCGCCGTTCTTAATACCGCGCGATCCGCTAAGACGGTCGTCTCCCATTGCTCGCATTTTCTCCGTTCGGCTTCCTCAAATGACAGCTCTTCCTGCTGAGCAATATACTCCGTAAGCATATCGCCGCCGAAATCTATCGCGCGCGTGAACAGTAACCGGCCCGTTTCAGCCGAAAGAACCAGTATCTCGGCCCGCCGCGCCCCGATATCGATCAGAATCGGGTCTCCGGTCTCCGCGTCTACGGGATGTTCGCGGCAATAATAGCCGAAGGCGTTATGCAGTCCGAAGCTGGATACGTCGATCGCTCGCTGCCGAAATCCTTTTACCTTCAGCAGTTCCAGGAATTTCGGTATCACCGCCTGGCGCACTCCCGCCAAGGTTACCAGGGAGCTCTGCCCGGCATGTTTCAATATCTCGGCCGCTTCCCGCGCCAGCTGTTCCTGCTCGCTCTGCGGCTCCGGCTGCGGTTCTTCTTCAGCCGGCTTTTCCGTCAACGCTTCAAAATCAAAATCCAATATCGCCCGTTCCACGCTGAACGGCAGATGTTTTTCGGCTTCAAACGGAATCATCTGCGCAATCTGTTCCTTCAAAACCGTCGGCAACTCGAACTGCTTGATCGTCACAAATTCGCGCGACAGCAGACTCACAAAATCACCGGAACGAATTCCGTGCTTCTGCAGCAGTTTTTGCAGAGTCTCGGTTATTTTCTGCGGCGATACATCGCCCTTGGATGAACTGAACGGAACAGTCATCGCATCCAGAGTAATCAC
>CAZCLS010000087.1:0-2977 GCA_964499565.1 uncultured bacterium | reverse complement strand
GTCGGCACTTCCTCGATATAATCCGGCGCCAGATCGTTCAGCGAGGTGATCGGTTTGCCCGTCCGTAACTGGTATATGTCCGCCTGCGTCTTCATGCTCTTGATTTCCGTCAGCGCTTTAGCCTGCTTCGCGGTTTCCGTGTTACCAATCAGTTTCGTTACAACAACCGTTCCCATTATCATGATAATCGTAACCGCCACTAATACTTCGATCAGCGAAAAGCCTCGCTCCCCTCTGCGTCGCTGTTTAGTTTGCTGTCTTCCTTTCATGTCTTTCTCCGGTTCTGTTATCGTTCTAATGTTATGCTTCTTCAGTTACACTTAATACTTCTTCCAGAGTCGTTACGCCGTCCCGCGCCTTGATCCAGCCCGCATGCTGCAGCGTTATCATCCCGTCCCGTATCGCCTGCTTCTTGATCTCATACGAGGCCGACCGCTGCAATGTCAAATGCTTGATCTCTTCCGTTATGTGCATGATCTCAAACAACGATATTCGTCCCATGAATCCTGTGTCACGGCATTTCTCGCAGCCTACCGCGCGATAGTAGATCTGCTTGCCTTCCGGTACCGTGCCTTCCGGCAGCATCAGCCGCTCTATGTATTCCTCTTCCGTCGCTTCATACGGCTGTTTGCAGTGCGGACATAATACCCGCACCAGCCGCTGCGCTAATATGCCCACGACTGACGAGGTGATTAAATACGGTTCAACGCCCATATCGATCAAACGCGTCACGGCACTCGGTGCATCGTTGGTGTGCAACGTCGAGAATACCAGGTGGCCCGTCAGTGAAGCCTGCACCGCCACTTCGGCTGTGTCCACGTCTCGAATTTCTCCCACCATCACGATATCCGGGTCCTGCCGCAATATCGATCGCAAGCCGTGAGCGAATGATAATCCCACTTTGGTGTTTACGTGAATCTGGTTGATTCCCCGAATCTGGTATTCTACCGGATCTTCTATCGTAATAATTTTGACGTTCGGCTTGTTCAATGTTTTCAGAGCGCTGTACAGCGTCGTCGTTTTGCCGCTGCCGGTCGGGCCCGTTACCAGTATTATGCCATGGCTCGCCCGGATCAGTCCCTTGAATATTTCCAGGTGGTCTTTGCGGAAACCCAGATCCGTTAAATCCAGCATCAATCCGGTCTTGTCCAATAAACGCATAACTACATTCTCGCCCCACACCGTCGGCATGATCGATACACGGATATCAATTTCCTTGTTGCCCAGCTTGATCTGAATCCGGCCGTCCTGCGTCGTTCGCCGTTCCGATATGTCCAGATCAGCCATGATTTTTATGCGCGATACGATCGCCGCGTGCAGGTTCGCCGGCGGACTCGACGCCTCATGCAGCACGCCGTCTACCCGGTACCGTACCAGCAGCTGGTTGTCAAATGGTTCGATGTGTATGTCACTGGCCCGCATCTGCAGCGCGTTCCAGATTATCAGGTTCACCAGCTTGATTATCGGCGCCTCGTTGGCGACATCGACCCCATCCTGGTCCTTGCGGATATGCCCCATGATCTCCAGGTCGTCTTCCGTCAAATCCTGAATAACCTTTTCTACCGATTGGGCATCCCCGCTGTGACAGCGTTCTATCGCCTGCAGAATCGATTCCTGCGAGGCCTGCTCGATTATCAATTCCGCGTTCAGTATCCGCTCGATCTCATCCAGAACTTCGATGTCGTCCGGATCGGCCATCGCTATCTGTACTTTCCCCGGTTCCGGCTCGATAATCGGTATCATGCAGTGCTCTTCCAGGAACTTGTATGGTATCCGGTAGAACAACTGCTGGTCAATTTTGGCCGTCTCAAGATTAAAATGGTTCTGTGCCATAATCCTACGTGGTTGGTCGTGAAGGCTCTGACGGCGATCCGCCGCCGGTTCTGCCACCGCCAGTCCTGCCGCCGCCGGTTCTGCCGCCGCGTGGCGCTGATGTGCCGCCGGCCTTGCCGCCGCGCGGTGATGATGTGCCATCCGTCCCCTCAGGCCGCCCGCCCCGGTTCCCTGTTCGGTCGCGCATAACAGGCGTCTGCACTCCCCGTCCATCCGCTCCCGGGGTCGCCGTGCGCTCGCCGCGCGTGCCCTGGTTCGACGGGTTTACTTTCATGTTCGGTATCAACGCCGCGCTGCGATACGGTACCGCTGCCTCGCCTTCCTGCACGTACAGTGTTACTTCAACTAACTCGGGCAGCTTCTCCTTCGATTCGCTGTCCCACAATTCTGTATAATCATCTTCCTCAAGAAATTTGAAGTCTATCCCGCTGATGGTATCGGACAACTCTATCACATAGGCGTCCTTGAAATCTTCATCCGTAATCCGCGTAACCCATTTTTGCAGGACCGGCCCGTTCTCACCTTCCGCCAGCACATATTTTACCCTGGCTATTCCCGCGTGCCAGCGCCCGTCCAATAAAGCCGGTTTGGTAGCCGTCGCAAATTCAAGACTGTCGCTCGCGCCCGAGCCGGTTCCTTCCCCGTCACTGACAAACGACAGATAGTTCGTTTTGCCGTATTCCACATTTTCTATCGCCTGCATTATGTCCTGCATCGCCAGGCGCGCACTGTGAAAATTTTGCGCTCTCTCCCCCCCGAAAGTGCACGCCATGCTCCCGGCGTGAAACGCGGTATACACGACACTCATCACCAGAGCAACTATCGTTATAGACAGCAGCAGTTCCAGGATTGTGAATCCCGCTGATTGTTTTACACTGTTCTCAGGGCTGTGCATATAGAGTAACCTCTTTATTACCTGCAAATTATATCAAAAAACCCTTTTTTTCTCAACAGATATTGTCAGGATTTTTTTAGTGTATCAATATCGCGGAGCAACTTATGTGCCAGTATTGCGGTTTTATTCACCTTTATACCTTATATCTATCAGTCGTTCATATTCCGAAAATGTTTCATACCATCTTTTTACTTGTAGCGACACTACACGTTTCAACGTTTCCCTTCCTTCTCATCAAGTAGCACCCGC
>CAZCLS010000086.1:0-10946 GCA_964499565.1 uncultured bacterium | reverse complement strand
TGCCCAAACTGATTCACCGGTGAGGCAAGCTCCCCGGGGTCTTTTTGATGAAAAGCGATAGCGTGGATGAAAATGAAGTATTGATAATGCAGGGCATTACGATGTCGGCGGACATATCGGGCGTGTACTGTGGGGCGTTCCAATATATAACGCCAGCTGATTAGTGGTGTTTTTACAGATATCGCAATAGTACAAACCATTATCGTTATTACCCATTGAATTAAGCCACAGCTTTTCGTAGAATTAATCGATATATGAAATTTTGGCAGCCGTGATGCAGGCAGACCAAACCAAAAAAATACATAAGGAAACGAGCATGTCGTGGAATTCATTGGTTGTATGTATACTTAGTTGTGCGGGTACTCAGATACCATTGGTATTAGCAGGTGCCCAAGCAAAGCCGGACCTGCCGACTGTTGATATCTCGGGGGAAACTAACCGACATGTGATTATCGCGCCGGGAAGTGAGAGCGTCTATCAGGGGCATCCGACTACACTGCTCATGCCTGACGGTAAGACGATGTATGCGGTTTGGACTATTGGTCATGGCGGTCCGAATGGCCCTGTTTCTCGAAGTGATGATAGCGGGCTGACCTGGAAACGAATAGACGACACGCTGCCGAAAGGCTATCTCGATCACAGAAACTGTCCAAGCATCTACCGCATGGTCGACCCTAAAGGAAAAGAATACATATGGATTTATTCCGCTCGGCCTGATATGCCGCGTATAGTCAGTGAAAATGGCGGAAAGACATGGAGGGAGATGGAACCGCTTGGAAAGGATTACCGCTGTGTAATGACGTTCAGTTCTATTGTTAAGCTTAAGGACGGCAGTTACATGGGGATGTATCACAGAGGACCAGACGGAAAAGACCAGTCGCCAATTGAAGTTCTTCAGACGATCACAAAAGACGGTGGCATCACATGGTCGAAACCGGTGGTGGTCGCCAAAGTAGAAGGCAAGGACCCCTGCGAACCTTTCGTATTTCGCTCCCCGGACGGAAGAGAGCTCTGCTGCCTGATGCGTGAGAATAAACATACGGGCTGCAGCTTGATGATGTTCAGCCGTGATGAAGGCAAGAGCTGGAGCACGCCAGTTGATACACCGTGGGGATTGACAGGAGACCGCCACTATGGCGTACGCAGCAAGGATGGACGCTGGGTTATAGCTTTCCGCGACAAGGCGAAGGGAAGTTCGACGCTTAACCATTTCGTGGCCTGGGTCGGCACGTATGATGATATTCGCGGTGGCAAGCCCGGCCAGTACAGGATCAAGTTGCTGCACAGCTACGCCGGCTGGGACTGCGGCTACCCGGGTATGGAAATCCTTCCTGACGGCACTATCATTGCAACCACATACATCAAATACCATCCAGGCAAGGAGAAACATTCAGTAATCAGCACCCGCTTCACGTTAGAAGAAACGGATGAGAAACTAAAAAAGCAGCCATGGAGGCAAATTTGTCATGAATAATAATACAATCGCGTTGATGACACTATCGTTTGTATGGGGTATATTCACTTCACCTGCAACCGCTGCTCCGCAAGCAGCACAAGAAGTGGTTTTGCCACAAAGAACGCTTGAAGATGTACAAAAAATAATCGCCGAACAGAAAGCAGAACTTGAAGCTGACAGCAAAGTCTTTAAAGAATCAAAGACCTATCCGTTCTTTTCTCGCTATCAATCTCCAGGACTAAGAACTGTCGAAGATGTCGAACTGCGAACCGTGCTGAAAGGGAGTTCAGCCGATGAAAAAGCAGCAGATTATACTGAACGGGTTATCAAATTTGCTCCCCGGAAAGGGATTGATTTCGTCGAAGTAGATCCAAGAATGCCGCTGCGCGAATGGACATTTACGGAAGAAGGATTTGCCAAAAATGTTATCCCGGCTTTTTTTCAAAGCGCTGACAGAAAACTTACAGCACATTTAGTAGGTTTCAGAGGTATAGGCTACACTATCACCAACGGAGAATTCAAAGGCGAATTTGATATCCCGTATGTTCTGCTGAGATTACCGGATGGCAGAATACGAATGATCGAAACCAAATATCTCAGCAGAGAAGATGTACAGTTCGCAGCTGCATGCCATACAGCTGCCCTCGAAGACATCAAAGCCAGTCGTATTTCTGAACAACCCCGGGTTATTCCCGAAGATGTGAAGAAACGATACCCGAACCCGACCGAACCGGGAGTAAAGAACAGCCACTTTTTTACTGAAGGGGACTTTGTTGTCCTTATATCCGGAACAGAACACCCGGAACCCGGGAACTCCAACCACTGGGTCACATGGGTGAACGCCATGGGCGACAGAAAAACGGGAAGAGAAGTCAGGGCAAAAAAAATTGCCTGGTTCGACACCCATTGGTTGATCTTTGAATATGGCGGATTTCATATGCCGGGCATACATTCACCAGAACCCAGGAACAAATTCGGCTGGTTTGTCGGCGGGCCAACCATCGATGGTACAGGGACTAAAGGCGGCGGGGGTGGCTGGCATATCGGAAATGGTGAACCGGGGATTGCCGCACACGAACTGGGGCACATGAGTGACTTCCTTAACGGTGTCAGACATGGCGGGGGCGAAACCTGGGCCGATTCTCTCCGGGATGTCGCTTTTGCAACCGGAACGGGCGGACTCGAACTGAAGACGCCCCACCAGCATCTCTTCTCTTCCGGGAATGGGTATGCGTATACGTGCTTTTACACAATGATCGGCGAAGATCCCAGCCTGGGATATCTATGGTTCACCCGGTTGCCGGTATACGACAAGAATCAGGCTTCAGCCGACTCCGCCATGCAACTCATCGCGGAACTGTTCAAACGAGAGCGACTGACGGACTATGCCGAAACGAACATGGTTAATAAACCGGTCGAAGAGTTTGGCGATCTGTTCGGTGAATATGCCGCTCGAGCTGCTACGTTCGATAATCAGAAGGAATATCTCTATCACAACACGCGCTACAGTCCACCACGACAGGTGCTGGAGCTGGTCGATAAAGAGGCGAACCTGTGGCGTGTCCCCGTCGATTTTGCTCCGCAGGCTCAAGGCTTTAATGTCGTACGGTTGGTACCGGAGAAGGGCGTCAAAGAAATCGAGGTGGATTTCAAAGGGTTGCATGACCCTACGATCTACAGTGACTGGCGGGTATGCATCATCGCCGTTGAAGCGGACGGCAAAAGAAGGTACTCCAATCTGTGGAACAAGGGCCCGATCACATTTCCCGTTAAGGCCGATGACCGATCCCTCTGGCTTACCGTGGCCGCTACTCCAACGGGTTTGAAGGAGACCAGGGACATTTGTCCCGGAGGGCATTTCCTGAAACGCATGCCGACGTATCCGTGGACCGTCAAGCTTAGGCACGCTATGGTTGGCACGCCGGCGCATCTGGCGGAAGAGTTTGGTCCAAAAGTCATGGCTGCCGATTCGGTAGATGTTTCCCAGCTTGTTCCTCACAAGAACGGAGGCGGATTGGTCGCCAGGACCGCTACCGTTGCCGATACCGCCTATGTCGGGCCGAACGCAATGGTTCTGGGGAATGCCATGGTGCTGGGCCATGCATCTATCGAAGGTTTTGCCATCGTCAAAGACAGCGCCGTGGTGAAAGATAACGCCAAACTTTACGGCAATGCCGACGCCCATGGCGATACGGTGGTCGGCGGCTACAGCCGATACTACCTGCCTGTCGTGACGGAGATAAAGACCGATATCATGAGCAATAATCCGCTGATCCCCAGGTGCGGCGAAGCAAAACTGCGCGCCGACGGCCTCTGGGCGAATTACGCCATGATGGATGCCGATAGAATCTATCTTCATGATTATTATCGGTACAAACAGGCCGTTGGTGGCAATATCCCGTGTTATCCAAATTTGAACGGATATGTATTCGGGGCGCCCGAAGCTGTCGCATACGACGGGGGCTCAAACGAGCCTGCCGCCGGATTACAGTTCAACGGCAGTGATCAATACGCTACCCTGCATGACTCCGCAGTAGATCTGTCCGAAGCAACCATTGTTACAACACTGAACGTGCAGAAGGGAGCAGCCGGAACAATTTTCGACTTTGGCACCGACAAAGACAACTGCATGACGTTAACTATCGCAGCGGACGGAACGGTGCAATTCAATGCTACCGTCAAAGGCAGGTCTGTTGTCAGCCTGAGGGGCAGCGAGAAGATGGATCGCAACCGTCCGGTCAGACTGAGAGTTGAGCTTGACGGTCGAACAGCGGCAGTATGGATGGACGAGAGCAAGATTGCCGAAGCAAAGACCGGCTTCCGCGCTTGCGATGTGTTCCGGCCGGATGCGGTCAGGGAGAATTTGATAGCCGGTTCCCGCGATGGCCGGAACCGGTTGCACGCTCTGTTTGATTCAGTTGTCATCTATGCCAAAGTCCATGATGATTTCGAATCTTTGCTGCCACCCATAGTGGACGCTCCACCCATTGTCGGCGACAACGTACTCAGGCTCTTGTCCCGGAAGCTGGATCCGGAAAGCCAGAAGACGCTGCTCGAGTCGGCCCAAAACATCAATGCGTTCTATATGTTGGGCAGCAAAGTCATCCCGAACTATTACATGCAGCGCTCATTATGCAAAGATTATAAGGACCTTTACGAAAACAATGCGCTTGGAAAACGGTGGCATCAGCTCCTGCGCAGAGATGAAACCTATGTCAAGTGGGTTGATGAGATTCTGCCCGGGATGGAAGCGGAAAAGAAGACTCCTGAAGGCCAGACGGAAGAGGCCAGGAAGAGGCACCTCGCGCTCGAGAGAGAATTCAAGGAAAAGATCGAGACCAGGATATTTGAGAGATATCCTGAGGAAGCCAGGGCTATCGATTCGATGTGCAGTGGCCTTTACCGAACGCATTGGAATATCAGCTATTTCCGGTTTCTGGATGGTGTCTATTATCCAAGCCTGCTGGGTTCCGATAGAGAAGAGTTGGAATCTCTGACCCTCGAAAACAGTCGATCGAAAGATTCTAAGGGATGGGTGAAAAGTTCCAATATAACCGTGCCGCTGCCGAAGAACAGGGAAGGTGTTGTTATATGGAGTAAGGAAGGCATTCTCAGCGGCGAGTATGACAAGCTTCAGCCGACCGAGAAGCAATGGTATCTGCATACGCACGGACCGATTGAGGAGTAGGGTAGAAACTAACCAATATAACGGAAAGAGAATGCTATGGAGGACAGAAAAATGTATACAGGAAGAGACAACAGAACTAGTATCATACAATCAGGTATCAAAGGTGTGCTGACGATTCTGCTGATGGGGATTATGGCCGGCGACCTACCGGCTTTAGAGATGACTGAAGCACGATACGGCAATCAGAAACTTGGTGAAGAAACGACGGTCAAAGACTCGCTGGACGACCCTGCATTCAAGCTTCGCAAAATTGATTCCACGCATTCCCTCTATTTCGAGCACCCCGAGGCAAGCGCCTCACAGGTTGCCGAAATGAAGGCGTTGAAAGCGAAAGAGTGGACCGTTCCGATTACGGCGATGGCGATGGTTTTGATACCAGCCGGCGAATTCGTGATGGGGTCACACAGGGATGAGAAGTATCGCTCCGACTCTGAAGTTCAACACAAGGTAACACTAACAAAACCCTTCTACATGGGCAGATATGAAGTGACCCAACGACAGTTCTATTACCTGACGATACCGGATTACAACTTCGAGGGTTGGAAATTTGAACGCGGTCCGCTTCATGTTGGCGCGGCATTTCGCTATCGCACCCCGTTAGGGTGGGGAAAATGGCTGGATCCCAGCAGCGAGTTGGAATTGGAGAATCCCATGGAATGTGTGTCATGGGTGACAGCGGAAAAGTACTGCAAACGACTTACTGCATTCGAATGTCAAGCCGGTCGATTGCCGGAAGGATACGAGTATCGCCTGCCAACAGAAGCCGAATGGGAATATGCCTGCAGAGGCGGCACAACGAACTGTTTTAATACGGATGCGCCATTGGAGACATTCCTGACACTCGATGGGTCTGGACTTGAAGAGTTTGCCAATTCGGGCAATTACACGGTTCCAGTCGGCGCTGGCAGAAAACCCAACAAATTCGGTTTGTTTGACATGCACGGCAACGTATCCGAATGGACACTCGACACCTACGCTCCGTACAAACGGTGCGACCAGACAGATCCGGTAAATTTTGAAAATGAGGCCGGACAAAACGTATACATGAACGAAAAAGTCATTCGCGGGGGCTCGTATCAGCAAATGAATCCGAGCTTAGGACCTGGTGAAACCATAGAGGATAAAAAGGATGAGTTCTATCATTTCAGGACGCTGAGAAGTGCGGCCAGAAAAAGTATTCCATTTGATTTCGACTTCAACATGACGGTTGGCTTCAGAATAGTGTTGGCACCGAAAATTAAGGTACCGATGCCGGAAGTCAAATGAGTTTATCCAAAATCGAAAAAAATCGATTCCGATAGCGACCAAAAAAACACTATTCCTGTGCTGTGGCGACCATTGCATGAACCGGAAGGAGGCTGGTTCTGGTGGGCGTGTTTTTTTCCCTGGAGCGGATCTAAAGGCCCGCGTTCTTCGCCGACAAATGATCTCATCCGTATTTACAACGTGCCTGCGGTTACAACACTTCCGCTGCCTGCGCGGGTCGAGAGTGATGACGGTGCTCACGCCGGGTGGTACGGGGACAAGTACTGTTCTCAAAAATCTCGAGACCGGTGAATTAACAGTTATAAGGCCGACCGTCACCGAAGCGGGAGAAAACCAAACTATGCCGGGCTGACGCGCAAAAGCAACGGTCGCGAACCAATCCCCGGATCCGATTACTACGACATCTCACGCATTCTGACCGGAGAGTTCAAACACGACTTAACCTTTCTCCATCCCGAGATTATCGATGAGCGGTGCCGGGTAGACAGTAATAAGGTTCTCCTCGACAATCCCGACAACTGTGAGCGATACCGGGTCGGTGAAATTCTTGACACACTTGAGGCCAGTGTCCAAACTAATTCACTGGTGAGGCAAGCTCACTGGGATTATTTTGATGAAAAGTGATAGCGCGGGGAAAACTGATTCACTGATGAGGTAGGATCATTGAGGCTCGGTTATGCCATATCAGATAAGATTGAAATGAGCAGGTCGTCAGCGCCGTAACCGATAGCAGTGAGCATGCCGGGAAACCAGCGGCAGGAGCTGTCGGCGCCATAGCCGCCCTGGTCTTTGGCCCAGCGGGTAGGGCAGTAGCCGAATAAGCCGTTGGTATAACCGGCAACGAGAACTTTTAGAGGTTTAAGACGGTCGCGCAGGTCGTGGGCAATGCCTGAATACGGTTCAAACGGGATTCCAATTATACGGATATCATTCAGGGCTACCACGGAGACTGAAGCGGACACGCTGAGAGGAACCGTGTTATTTCGCATAGCCTGGCGCAGTTCTGAAGCCCAGAGCAGCATAACCTCGGCACAATGGGCGTCAACCAATAACCCTTTTTCTACGGCATTAGAGCGTTCAGTAATAAATGATGCTTCCAGACTGGTCAGTTCCGAATCAGACGGGGGAGGATCGAGTGGAACATCAATTGTTTTTCGTTTTAGATTCAGACTGCTAAGTAGATTTACAGAACTGGAATTCAAGGAAGAATGAGCGGCGGCAGACATATCCGAGCCGATCAGGTCGATATCATCGAAGGTGCCGGTACCCCAGCCGCGTTCGCGATTAATGATCGGATCAATATCACCGCAGGCACCCTGGAGATACAAGCAGACACCGCCGGAATATGATTCGACTGCGCGGGCGGCAGCTCCGGGCACATCACCGGAAATCAGGAGGTTGCGCGGACCGAGGACAACGGCATGCAGGGCGTAATTGAGAATAGTGGCAATTACAGAGCCGTCAGGAGCGAACAATCTGACTGATTGAAGCAGATCATCAGCAGGCCGGGATTGATCCTGACGATTGAAACCGAGACCGGGCAGAAGAGCATGTGCATAAGCAATGGAGGCGGGAGCCAGGCGATCGGGAAGCGATACGATGCAATCGGCTATCCGGGATTTAGTCCGTGCAAGCCAGGCTTCGTCAATGATGCCCATACACCCTCTGAAGCGCAGGGAAGCCGGGCCGGAATGGGTATGGGTGCAACTTACAATCACGTTATCAGCCGGCAGGCAACCACGCTGTTCGCAATCCTTCTGGATATCGGCGGTATCGGCAGGGGAGAGGCCGATAAGGTCGCAGGAAACCAGGGCGCAGCGGGTGGCACCATCATCAAGCATAAGAACTCTGGCCAGGAGCTTATCGTGGATTCCCGTGGAAGGCGCCTGACGGGCGGCATAGCCGGAGAGCCAGATGCCCGGCTCGGGAGTAATATCAATGGAAGCTGCCGCGGCGCGGATAGGAGTCATTATTGTAACTCAGACAGATGTGAAAAAACTTTTTGAAAGGCAGAGATTAAGGAGCGGATATCGTTTTCGGGTGCCAGCAGAACCGTATGAAAAATCCAGAGAGTATCCTGAACGGCCTGTTCACAGACGGGGCAGGATACGGAACGATAATCAGGCGGATTAGCATGGAACGGGCATGAAACGGGACAGCTCGCGGGACCGGTTTGTTTTTGTTCCTGAAAGAGGGGGTTGGCATACAGTGGACGGTCATACCCGATCATCGTGGGAACACCTTCGGCCTGGAGCGCATTCATAATCTGAAGGCGGGAGATTCCAAGTAAATCCAGGTCAAGGCGGAAAGGATAAAAGTGGTAACCGTGGCGGGTGATCCGCGGGTCGTGTTTCATGATCTGGATACCGGGAATACTTGCGAGAGCGGAATCGATCAGGGCGGCATTGTGCTCGCGGATATCGGTATGACTGGGCAGCCGGGCGAGTTGGCTGCTGAGGAGGGCGGCCTGGAACTCAGTCAGGCGCAGATTGCTACCGAGCAGGAAATGCTCGTACCAGTCACCGTGTTTTGAGCGGCCACAGTTTGTGTAGCTGCGGCAGCGGTCGGCGATGTCTTCATTATCCGTAAGAATGATACCGCCTTCAGCGCTCGAGATATTTTTCGAGGCTTGGAAACTGAAGACACCGCAATCACCGATAGCACCGGTACCTTTGCCATTCCATTGACTGCCCCAGGAATGACACGCGTCTTCAACAATGAAGAGCCGGTGTTTACCGGCGATATCAACAAGGCGGTCCATGTCGGCAACAAAACCGCCGAGATGAACGGGAATAATTGCTTTAGTCGCGGGAGTAATTTTACGGATAACATCATCCGGGTCGATGCAAAGGGTATCCGGTTCAACATCGGCGAAGACCGGGATAGCATTAACGCGCAGAACAGCGCTGGCGGTAGCTAAAAAGGTATAAGGGGGAACAATAACTTCATCACCCGCACCGACTCCGAGAGCCAGGAGAGCGGCTTCGAGAGCGGTGGTACCGCTGGTAGTAGTGACACCGAAGCGGGCGGACTGGAACGCTGCGAATTCCTGTTCGAATTGACAAACACGGTCGCCGTACCACCATTTGCCTGATTCGAGCACGGAAAGCAGAGCGGTTCGTTCGGTGTCATCCCACTGGGGCCATGAAGGCCATGAGACGGTGCAGGCGGGATTGCCGCCGTTAAGAGCAAGAGCGTTCATTATACATCCACGGAGTTAGGAAACGGTCTACCAGTAAATATATTTAAGAAACAACTGCCTGTCGCCGGTAGAAAGCTGACTTACATCGGGAATGAGATAGCGGTTGTCTTCCGTATCCAGGAGCATTTTACCGGCAATGCCGTAATCCTGGGCCTTTTCGGACTGCCAGCGCATGATAAAGTCTTTGGGACCAAGGTCCGTGTCGACTTCAACATTAAGATAACCGCTCAGAACTTTAATCGTTTTAACGGCATGCACGGTATGCACGAAATAGCGGCGCAGGAGCGATTCTTTAATATGGTTGCGGGCATCTTCGGGCCAGTCGGCCAGGTTGTGGATCAGGCCGATTTCGACTTCGCGTTTATCGTGATCGACGAAGCGCAGGGAGATGAATTTATTGGGGAAATGAACAGGGAGGCAGCGTACGGCATAGACGCCGCCGTAAATACGCTCCTGATGGACTGAGACATGCAGGGTACGCAGTGAGCCCAGGTGAATGGTGGCATATTTGGGGGTAAGCCAGCGCGGGTGATGACTGCGCGGGTCGGGCAGGGGAGCATTTTCAAAGGTGGAAGATTCGTCAGACTGCTGTTCCTGGGCTTTCAATGCATCGACAGAGGGGGGAGTCATTTGGCCTTGGATTTTAACCAGGCGGGCATACAGGCCGTCCGAGTTGACCAGCTCTTCATGGGTGCCGGATTCGACAATGGCGCCGCGGTCAACCACGAGGATCCGGGTAGCATTGCGCAAGGTACTGAGGCGATGGGCGATAGCGATAGTGGTTCTGCCCTTGACAACTTCGGCGAGAGCGGCCTGGATAGCGGCTTCACTTTCGGCATCGATACTGCTGGTCGCTTCATCGAGGATAAGAATGCGGGGGTCGGTAAGGAGGACGCGGGCGATACTGACGCGCTGGCGTTCGCCGCCGGAAAGGCCGGCCCCGCGTTCACCGACCCAGGTATCATAACCATGGGCCGAACGCATAATAAAATCATGGGCATTAGCGGCTTTAGCGGCGCCGATAACGGTTTCGGGAGTTGAAGTGGGTTTGCCGTAAATCACATTTTCCCAAATACTGCCGCGGAACAGGAACGGTTCCTGAAGCACGACACCGATCTGGCCGCGCAGTTCTTCGAGGGCTATTTTGCGGATATCGACGCCATCGACTTTAACACAGCCTTCATCGACATCATAAAAGCGGCTGATAAGATTGACGATAGTGGTTTTACCCGAGCCGCTGCGTCCGACACAGCCGATCATTTCACCGGGAGCGATAGTAAGGTTCAAGTCGCGCAGGACGGGGGTAAGGCGATTATAGCCGAAGGAGACATTTT
>CAZCLS010000085.1:0-10991 GCA_964499565.1 uncultured bacterium | reverse complement strand
AACGGCGCCGGCGGCGGCGGCGGTTCAATTACGATCCTGTGCGATCAAAATTCTCACACCAAACGTGAAATGATTTGCACAATCCAAGCTGCCAATCCTCTCTTTAAGTATATTCCCACCTATCTCGCCCGGCGCGGCCTGCGCGTCTGGCATTCCTGACCCATCACTCCACTACTTCACTGAAAAAGCCCGCACACCCCGGCCTCACCGAGACCGGCTACAGTTGAGTTGTAAGGGGTTCAGGGTTCGGGGCTCAGAAAAGCATCACTCCACACGTGTGCCCCTACACATCAATTCCTGCACCCTGATAACTCCATCATCCATCATCCATCAACCATCATCCATTAACCATCTTCCATACAAATAAAAAACCCCCGGCATTTGCATGCCGGGGATTTTTGCGTTCGGGGAATGCGGCTCCCCCACACATGTGGTATGTGTGTCAATTATTTTTTGTTCTTGATTACCGCATGCGCCGCGGCAAGTCGCGCGATCGGTACGCGGTACGGTGAACAACTCACGTAGTCCAGCCCAACGCGGTAACAGAAATCTATGCTTTCCGGATCTCCGCCATGTTCGCCGCAAATACCCAGTTTGATGTTCTTGCGGGTCTTGCGTCCTTTCTCTACCGCGATCTGTATTAACTGGCCTACGCCGCTCTGGTCAAGCGACTGGAACGGATCGGAATCATAAATGCCCAGTTCAACATATTGTTTCAGGAAACGGCCCGAGTCATCCCGGCTGAAACCGCAGCCCATCTGTGTCAGGTCATTTGTGCCGAAACTGAAAAATTCGGCTTCCTCGGCGATCTCATCCGCCGTCAAAGCGCCGCGCGGTACTTCAATCATTGTTCCGATTTTATACTCGAACGGTACTTTTTTGGCCTTCTTTGCCTTCATAACCTGTTCCAGCGCTTCCAGTATGATCTTCTTCTGATTGACAAATTCCTTGTAATTGCCTACCAGCGGAACCATGATCTCCGGTTTGGACCCTTTTACCTGCCAGGCCGCTTCAAATATCGCCCGTGCCTGCATACCGGTGATTTCAGGATAATATATCCCTAAACGGCATCCGCGATGACCGAGCATCGGGTTGAACTCGTGCAGGGATTCCACTTTGTCCTTGATCTGCTTTGCCGGCACATTCATCGCCTTGGCCATCTCCAGCTGCCCGGCTTTGTCGTGTGGTACAAACTCGTGCAAAGGCGGATCTAACAAACGGATCGTTGCCGGTCGCCCTTTCAGCGCTTTGAAGATGCCGATGAAGTCTTTGCGCTGCAGCGGTAATAGTTCCTTTAATGCCGCCCGTCGCCCGGCTTCGTCTTCCGCCAGAATCATTTTGCGCATCGATATGATACGGTCACCTTCGAAAAACATGTGCTCCGTGCGTGTCAGCCCGATGCCTTCCGCACCGAATTTCACCGCCACTTCCGTGTCATGCGGCGTATCTGAATTCGCCCGGACTCCTAACGTGCGGTATTTGTCTGATAATTTCATTATCGTTCCGAACGGCCCGGTCAATGACGCGTCCATTGTATTAATCTGCCCCAGGTATAACACGCCCGTTGACCCGTTCAGACTGATCCAGTCTCCTTCTTTTATTACTTTGCCGGCTACTTTCATCGTCTTTTTGCCATAATCTATGACGATATCTTCACATCCGGCTATGCAGCACTTGCCCATGCCGCGCGCGACGACTGCCGCGTGACTGGTCATCCCGCCGCGGGCTGTCAGTATGCCTTTAGCTACCGCCATGCCGCCAATGTCTTCCGGTGACGTTTCTATGCGCACTAATATAACCGCTTTGCCTTCCGCTTCCCAGCGCTCTGCATCTTCTGCATTGAACACCACCTGGCCTGTCGCCGCACCCGGACTCGCCGGTAATCCTTTGGTCAACTGTAACGCGTCCTTTTCGGATTTCGGCTCGAAGGTCGGGTGCAGCAACTGGTCCAGCGCTTTCGGTTCGACCCGCAATACCGCCTCTTTTTCCGTGATCAGGCCTTCCTTCATCATGTCAACCGCCACCCGTACCTGCGCCGCCGCGGTGCGTTTGCCGCTGCGGGTCTGCAGCATGTACAGTTTGCCTTTCTCTATCGTGAATTCCAAATCCTGCATGTCGCGATAATGCTGCTCAAGCTTGTGCCGGATGTCAACCAGCTGCATATACGACTTGCGGTCCACTTTCGCCAGGGTCTTGATCGGCTGCGGCGTGCGTGTGCCTGCCACGACATCTTCTCCCTGCGCGTTCATCAAGTATTCTCCGTAGAATACATTCTTGCCCGTAGCCGGGTCGCGTGTGAATGCCACACCTGTGCCGCTGTCATCTCCCATGTTGCCGAATACCATCGCCTGCACATTAACCGCTGTGCCTAACAGGCCGCGTATGTCATTCAAATTACGGTATTTAATCGCCCGGTCGTTGTTCCAGGAATCGAAAACTGCGTTTATCGACGCTTCCAACTGCTTCATGGCATCCTGCGGAAATGATTTGCCTGCTTTCTTGTATACTTTCTGATATTCGCTGACTACTTCTTTTAATCCTTCAACACACAGTTCCGTGTCTAACTTCACTTTACGGCGCTGCTTTACCGATGACAGCGCGTGTTCAAAATCATGATGTTCTATGCCCAGTACCACATCGCCGAACATCTGCATGAAACGCCGATAGGCGTCCCAGGCAAAACGCTCATTGCCGGTCAGCTCCGTCAACGATTTTAACGTTTCGTCATTGAGCCCTAAATTCAATACGGTGTCCATCATGCCCGGCATTGATACCGCCGCGCCTGAACGTACCGAAACCAGCAGCGGATTCTTGCCATGACCGAATGTCTTGCCATTCATCTTTTCCAGCTTTTTGATGTTTTCCTGTACTTGTCCGAGTAATCCGACCGGCCATTGCTTGCCTTGTTTGTAAAACTGGTCGCAGGCTTCCGTGGTAATAGTAAACCCGGCCGGCACCGGCAATCCCAGCGAGCTCATTTCCGCCAGGTTTGCTCCTTTGCCGCCCAAAAGCTGCTTCAGGGCAGCTTTGCCTTCGGCTTTGCCGCCGCCAAAATAATATACGTATTTAGCAGCTTTGCTTGCTTGCTTTGTCGTCTTCTTGCGTGTCGCCATTTGTATGTTCCTTGTCTCTGTTAGTATGTTTATGCGTACCTTTTTTACGTTATATTAGGGTGCATAGTATAGCAATTTGTCCTCTATATGTCAATTATAAGCGCAGCTGCCGTTCGGCATCGACAACATCCCGGTCCATCAGATGGCGCGAGTCTATCGCCGTTTTTAAGAGCGTATCCGATATGTGCGGCGCGTGTATCAATTGCCGCGTTATCTGGATCATCATCCGGAAATATCTGACCAGCCCGCCTTCATCTATTCCGCTTAATTCATTCGTTTCGGTGAAATCCGCCCCCTGTACCCACGCTTCTACCGCCCAGCCCAGATGCGGATGAGGCGGCCGGATCGCCGGTTCGATGTCATACCCGCTTTCGATTGCATGCAGCCCCCGGTGTATTTTCTTCAGTTCACGCAGAACCCAGTTGTACTGTTTCGGCAGAGAACGCGGCGCGTACATCCCTTTACGCGGCTCATACACCAGGCAACCTAGAGCAAAACACAGCTCGCTCATGGTGAACCGGTCCAGCAGCCCTGTCTCGAATAACTCGGCCATATACAATTCATGGCCGAACATCCAGCGCGCGAAATGTCCTTTTACTGTTAACGCCTCCCGTCGGATACACCCCGTTTTTTCCAATATCTTCAGCCGGTTGCCAAACCGCTGCCGGGCCCATTTGCGCTGCCGTTTCGAAGACTGAAAACAGTTGAATGTTTTGGGATATATCTCCAGTATTCGCTGCCCGTAGGTCTGGTACAGGTTCAATACCGTCGCGTAGGACGCGTTAAACTGGCTTATTACCGGCTGCGGTTCGCCGAAAATTACCTGTTCAACCTCCTGCAGCGATATCCGCGTCGGTACTATGCGCGTGTAGACAAATCCTTCTTCATCCATTCCGCGCCGGCCCGCCCGGCCTGCCATCTGGTAAAAGTCCCGGGTTCGTAACGTGTCAAATCCGCTGCCGTAATATTTGCGCAGCTCATCGAATATCACACTCCGGGCCGGCATATTGATCCCCAACGCAAACGTTTCCGTCGTGTATATTATCGCTATCAGTTTCTCCGTAAACATTTTTTCTATGATTTCTTTCAGCGTCGGCAGCATGCCGGCATGATGGAAAGCGATCCCGTGCCGGATAAACCGCGACATTCGCTGCGCCGATTTCTCGTGCGCCAGGCTGCTCCGCTGGCATAGCTCATGGAAGCGATGCTCCGCCTGGCTGCGCTGTCCTGCCGTCAGAAGCTGGTACCCCAACGTCTGCTCCGCCAACTCTTCCGTTAACTTCCTCCCGAACGCAAAATAGATGCATGGTAATTCCCGCGCCCCGATAATTGTGCTCAGTATCTCCGATAACCGGTTCGGTACCAACTGCTTCTTAGCGCTTCGGGCATGTCTGTGTTCCCGCTTTCCGGATGCGATTCCCCGGTACCCATCCTTGCGCAATCGCGCAAATGAATCGTAGATGGTTCCCTGACACTGAAACTTGAAATGAAGCGGTACCGGGCGTGTGCTCTCTATCACTACTGTCGTTCTTCGTCCCAGTATTTCCTCCATCCAGGCTGCCATCTCTCCTATGTTCGGCACGGTCGCGCTCAAACACAACAGCCGTGTGCTCAACGGTGTCAGTATTATGGCTTCCTCCCACACCGTTCCCCGCTCTTCATCATCAAGATAATGGACTTCATCAAATATCACCCAGGCCGCGTCCAGAATTTCTTCAGGCTGATCCAGCAGTGTATTCCGGTATATTTCGGTCGTCATTATTTTTATGGGCGCATGCGGATTCACCGACACATCTCCTGTGACTATTCCGACCAGATCGCTGTATTCCGCTGAAAAATCACGGTATTTCTGATTGCTGAGCGCTTTTATCGGCGAAGTATATATAACGTTCTGCCGGCGTGACAGCGCGTCTGATATCACATGATCCGCGATAACCGTCTTTCCCGCTCCCGTCGGCGCCGCTACCAGTACCGACGTTTCCCCGTTGATTGCGTCGATCGCCTTCTGCTGGAATGGATCATAAGAAAATGTGTGTAGCGTTTGCATGTGTTTTTATAACGTGTGGTTCTTCAACTGTTCGAAATAATGCGCGCGAATGTCTTCCAGCGAATCTCCCGTTTTGATCGCCTGGTCTATGTACTCCAGGCGCGGTCTCAATCCGATTACATTGGCAATCTGGATATTCAATCCCGGCCGCGCGTTCGCTTCTATTAATGTTGGCCCTATGGTCTGGTCAAGCATGAAATCTACCCCGATATATGATAACGGTATATATTCCGCCAATTTCTGCGAACTCTCTATCAGCGCGTCCCAGTATGGCATCTGCAACCCTACCAGCAAAGCCCCGGTGTCCGGATGATGTGTCACCTGGTCGTTCCGGCATACCGCTGTCCTGGTTATCCCGGTCATGATTGCTATCCCCACCCCAACCGCGCCCTGATGCAAATTCGCCCGCGCGCCTGATGTCTTCGTCGGCAGCCGTAACATTGCCATGACCGGTATTGTATGATACAGTATAATCCGGATGTCCGGTGTCCCATTCCAGGTCATACCGTTGAAAAATGTGTGCGGAAATATCCGCTGCTCTATCATTACTTTGTCTGGAAGTTCGCTCAATGAATATAAGCCCGAAAGAATTGACGTGATTTGATACCGGATTTCCAGTTCTGCTACCGGTGTGCCGTCCGATGATGTGCAGCCGCCCTTCAGATCCGATTCGAGTACCATTATCCCGCGACCGGCCGATCCGCGGTTCGGCTTGATTACAAATGATGGATATGATCCCAGTACATGCTCGATCTTGTCGCGGACGTCCCGCCAATACTCTATCACCGCGTACGTGCGCGGACACGGCACCCCCGCCTCTTCGGCAAGTTTTTTGGTCACCAGCTTTTCATCGACCATATAATAATAGTGCCGTGAATTCCCCGGCAGGATATACTGCGCGTTGCGCCTGTTGATGCACAACAGCCGCCGGCTCCGCAATCTGCTATAGGCCTTTATCACATTCATTGTCTTGCGATAATGATTTAAACCTGAACAGTTCCGACAGGCGAAATCCCGCGTAGCGGCCGATAAGTAGCATTATACCGATCAAAAATAGCAGCAGCTCCGGCATGATATACAGCAGATTGATCAACTCGCGCCACCGAAAGGTAAAGTATATGCATGACAGTACTATGAGCGTTCCTATCAGATGCTTGAACATATTGACGAACCCATCCTCCAGCTCTAACATCCAGCAGCGTTCTATTGCCATGGTCAGTATCACTACCGGCAAAAGTCCCGTAAACGCGCCGAAGTGCGTTTCAATGCTGTCGGTGAACATGGTCATAATCATAAGCCCGCTGATCACTATGGTCAGCATTACCGACAGGCGCGGCACGAGCAGCAGCTTCAACGCGTCTACCCACCAGCGTACCAGCATTCCCAGCAGTATGAAGGTGAATAACAGCAGAATTCCCCATTTTAAGGGTACCATGTATATGCCCAGTGCAATCAATACCGGCGCGAAGGTTCCGATGGTCGGTATGCCGATTATGTTGCGCATGATGCATACGATCAGCGCTCCCAGCGGTATAAGCAGCATTATCCTGATTGCCCATTGCTTTTCAGGCGGCAGCGTGTTGAATGACAGCCGGGCGAATATCCGTTGCAGCGGCGGCTGCGGCCCCGCGCTATCCGCCTGAATCGCGGTTATCGTAAAACCGTAATTCTGCATGTCAACATATTTATGCCGGATCAGGGCGTAATCCCCGCGATACAGTATCAGGTAATCAGACGGCTTTTTCTTCGCCAGCCTGTTCAACGGACAATACGGCACCCATTGTTTGTTCTGCAATACTTCTACCCATACATGACTCTGCTGCTTGCGCGCTTCATTCATGATTAATCCGCCCACCAGCCTCGCCGGCACAGCCGACGCGCGGCATAATGCCACCATCAACCTGCTCTTGCCCCCGCAGTCGCTGTACCGGTTTGTCAAACACTCAACCGCCGTATGACTTCCCGTTACGAATGTATTGCCTATGTCATACGCGCAATACCGGTAAAATGCCATCACCTTCTCTTCATCACTCGCCCGCGGATTGGCCAGCGCCCGGGCTAAATCCTGGATCAGCGGTGATGTCGTTTGAATTGAATCAGTGGTCCGCAAATAATAATCGCGCAGCTTTTGGGCCTGCTCTTCACTGACCGGATTGTCTCCCTGATACCACGACATGCACAACGCCGTGAATTTGAATGACATTGTTTTTTGGTCGCTCTTGCCCGTATTCTGCCAAATCACCAGACGGTTCTTTTCTATATCCTCCGAGCGGAAATGCGGCACCATACCTGCTTGATCACATTCTTCCGAGGTAATCTTCTGGTCGGGGGTTTCGTGGGGTATGAGCAGCTTTACGTACGCACCAGGACGGCGCGCTTTGACTGCGATATTGATCGCGACATTCCAGCGCGTTCCCGCGCTTAATCCCGTGTAATCTCCGCCAAGAGCTTTATATCGTATCAACGCGACAACCGCACTGATAAGAAATAACGCGCATGCAGTCACGAGTACAAGCCGGGAAGGTCGATCCATATTATTACGTGCGGCATTTTATGTGGAATGACAGCGTAAGGAGCCATGAACCATTCAACGGTTACAACCCCTCTTCCATTTCTTCTTGACAATATTTAACCCAGAAAACGCAAAACTGCTTCCAGGCTTCAGGACACTCATCAAAAAAATCACCCATTATATCTACTAAAGAATCTACATCTTCATCCATCTGCGCCAACAGATCATTCAATCCGTCATGCGGATCATCGCTGATTCCAACATTAGATAATCCCCAATCATTCATCTCTTTCACCTTTCATGCTTAAAACAACATCTTAGTTAGCGCGTCAATTATAACTGAAAAAATTACAAATTGCAAGCAGGTAATTCTCCGCGCGCTCTGCGCCGCGCCAGAAGCTTTTTTGTGTGCCGTTCCACCCGCTCGCTCTTCTTCAGAATTTTATGGATAAATCGCTTCGCTTTCGGCGTTAATATGCCGATCCCCAGGTAACTCTTCACTACCCGCATGCGGTCACTGTTCGTTATTGCCGTTATCCCCGTGCTCGAAAAATATAACGCCGTCATGTCTTTCAAAGACCAGTGGTTATACAGTCGCGCTCCCCTCATTACACGCTGCAAATCCAGCAGATGCAGCGTGTATTTTCCCGCCAATCCTCCTACGGCATAGATATGCCCTAAATAAAAATCGCGGTGTGCATATCCAGCCTTGTGTAACCGGCGCGCAAGGCCGCCTATCCGTTGCGCAAGCTCTTCGCGAGACCTGTACCCCAGGCGCTCTCCCCGCCCCAGTATCGCCTCCAACGATTCTCCATCCGGCAGCTTCGCGGTCAGAAGAAATGAATTCTCTTCCCAGAATCGCCACGTCAGCTTCTCCCCCGCCGCTACCGCGGGAACTGTGCGTATGCCGATCATCTCCATCAGTTCGATCGCTTCCCATTCCAGGCGCGCGTTCGACATCGGTCGCCGGTAGCGCAGCAGTAACCCTATCGCCGTCGTTATCGGCGTCCCCGCATGCCGCTTGAGAAAATACGCGCATTCCTCTTTCTCTATCCGGTACACCGTTCTGTCACGCTTCTTCGTGATCCGCTCCCCTTCGCTCATTTTCATGTAATCCATATATGCCATTCCCTCGAAAGGCTTATAATACCTGTACTCTTCAAGATTGATATTGATGTCGCGAACCTTTGCGTTATACGGGAAATATCCTTTCTTCCGGCTCCGGCTCATCACTGCCCGTAGTATGCGCTTGTCATAGCGCGAAAGAGTAGTACGCTGGGAATAATGACGGTACATCCGCAGCCGGTCCCGGAATGTCCAGTATGTCAGAAACAGATGTCGGTTCAATAACGCCAGGTCCGGTAATGCCAGCCGTCGTACTATGAAGGGCGCGACCATGGCCAATACGCGCGATATCATCATTGGCCGCTTCACTTTCTCTACATCTATCAGCCTGACCTTGGCGGTCCCATCCGCTTCCATTTTGAAATATATGTGCTTGGCCTGAATCTGAAGATTGAAAAATGAATTGCAATGACATGCCCGGATCGTCCCGGCTATGGTTCGTGTCAACTTCTCTACTATCATTCGCCGCTCGGTATGCTTCAGTTTCGGCGCCTCGAATACCTGCCAGTGCTGCAACTGAGTATAGTTGTGCAGATGCGCGATCACCAGCACTGCCATATCTTCTCCGTGCCAGATACCTTCTCCATACGCTACTACCGGCGATACCGGTATGCATTTCTTCTCCATCGCCCGTAATATGCGGTATTCTTTTCTGAGCTCCTGGCAATGCTTCCCCGTTGCCCGCTTTATATAATATAGTATCTGCTCATTCCCATCCCCGTCCGCCGGAAACGTTATCCTGTCGATCCGGCGCGCGTACCCTCCTGAGCGCCTGGCATGTATGCGCATAGGCTCGAGATTCGCTCTCTCGAATCCTTGCTGTTCAACAAATCGCTCTATACCAATCAAATGCTCGAAATGTGATAATCCTGATTTTGAAAACTGTTCCTGGTAGCGCGGCTGTACGGTATAGTGTTTAACCCGCGCGTGAACTTCACTGCCGAGAATGACCCGCATGATTATTCGCCTGATTGCCAGCAAGGCGAATATGACCAGCATTCCCAGTCCCGTTACCAGTAACGCGTTAATGAACATTTCCCTCATCAGGGTATGATAACTCTCTAAAATGTATTCAGGTCCCGATATCACCGCCGGTATATACAACTCGCTGAACCGGCCGGCCAGTAGATCATGCGTCTTTTCTATACTGCCCCCCCGGACCGGCAGTACACGGTATACGCTTAAATACTCATCCTGCCAGACATAAAAATACGCGTTCACGATACCGTCAAGTCCGTGTTCTGTTAATTGCGCCTGCTGGTGCGAGACGGTCAGTGCTGTTTGTTCGGCGTCCGTTGCGGTCCGCATGTTCTGGAAAAAGGTCGTGAACAGCTTGGGATCCAATCCCCTGATCTCGATCTCGTTTTCAAAACACGAATACCATTGGAACGTGTCGATCGTCCGGATGAATTTCGCGAGTTGCCCGCTCTGCTTGTCTTTCGATGCGATAAATGAACTTATTCCCTGATAATTCCCTATCGTTCCCGCGTTTTCCAGTTCCGCCAGAACCCGTTCCACCGCTTCCGCGTTCTCAAGACTCTTGTCCTTCGTCGTTCCTAACGTGCAGACGAACAACACCGGACACTGACTCGTTGTGGCGGGCTTGATTACCTCATATATCCGCTCGCTGAGCCGCAGCGGATCAAGCAGTACTCTGCGCTTCAACTCCAGTGAGCAGGGCGATATCAGCACGGTCGTTACCCGCTGTACATACTTCTCAATTTCAGTCGGTGAATAATGCGCCACCAGTTCGTTCAATTCCGCGTCGGGTAGATAGGCCCAGGGTCGCTCCGCCGCCAGTTGCCACATCTGCGCTAAATTGGTCGTAGCCGGCGGTTCGTTCCGCCAGTGTGTTATCACCGGTTCGATCTGCTGGTATTCATCCACAAAATCCAGGTAATACACATTCTCCAGCAGCCAATCAGGCGTTACCGGCCTTACACAAAAGTAAATCAGTACTCCGATGACAATACTGCACGGTATCAGCCAAAAAAGATATATCCGACTTTCATTCATATTTTCCCGGTTTATTTCCCTATGCAGAAATCCGCGAATATCCGGTCTAATAATTCTTCCGGCGTTATCTGTCCGCTTACTTCTCCTATGCACCGCCGCGCTTCCCGCACCTCTTCCATGCTCAGTTCCGCAAATCCTTCCTCCCTCAGCCCTGCTGCCGCACGCTTCAGCGCCTCAT
>CAZCLS010000084.1:0-11138 GCA_964499565.1 uncultured bacterium | reverse complement strand
CTATGTCCAAAACACAGTTGACGCGATTTCCTACGCGATCGATCCGCCTTCGACGAAATGGGGCACCCTGCGCGCAAAGCACGGTCATTCGCAGCCGTTTGAAATGCCGTATGTCAATATCGGCAATGAGCTCAACAGCCGTGAATACACTGCCCGGTATCCGGCTTTTTACTATGCCGTCAAAACCAATTATCCCCAAATCACTACAATCGCCTATGCCCCGGTCGGCCGGCCTAAGGCGCCGGTTGAGATCAAAGACCTGCATGATTACCGGGATGACACATGGTTCCTGGACAACATGAACCGGTTTGACACCCACGACCGGAACGGTCCCAAAGCGGCCAACATGGAATTGGCTGTCCGAAACCGTACCAATCATACGCTGCACAACGCCCTGCTCGAAGCTGCATATATGCTTGGGCTTGAACGCAATGCCGATGTGGTCCGCCTGGTGTCGTACGCGCCGTTGTTCGTGAATGTGAACCATCCCAATCCCTGGCTGCCCGACCTGATCCACTTCGACAATCACCGCGCCTTCGGCACGCCGTCATATTATACCCAGATGCTCTTCATGCATCACCGGCCGGATGTCGTGCTCAAGACCAGTCTAGCAACCGACGCGCCCGAAAACGTTTTCGCGCTTGCTGGGTACGACCGCACACACAAACATATCATCATTAAGATTGTCAATCGCAACACGGAAAAACGGACGCTAACGATCACACTGACAAACGCGGGCATAGTGAATCCTGTCGCCCGTGAATGGGTACTCAGCGCTGATGATCCCTTAGCTCACAATTCATTTGAAGAACCCAAAAAAGTATCGCCCCGTACCCGCACCATAGGAATCCCGGGCCCGGCATTCACACACGAAGTCCCGCCCAATTCATTCACCGTGCTGCGCATAAAAACCGGGTAATGTGATTTCAATAGTTTTCATGTTAAATGCTTTCATCGGTGGCTGAGACAGCCACCCTCCATAATGTTTGCTAGTACTTTTCACGTGCCTTTTCTATACATCCTTCCATAAAAGCATAAAACTGTTCCAGCTGTTCATTCAAAATATCGGCATCGTTGTCAGTAGTCTTTTTGCAGTAGAATCGCATGGCCGCGTGTATCAACGTTGCCCACTCGGGATATCGTTCTGCTGCCCACAGCCCGCTGCCATGTTTTGATTTTACCGGATCCCTATCCATGAAACTTGCTACTATGCGGCACAGATTCAACACACAGTAGGCCGGATACTGAAGGTGCGACTTGACGAAGGCCAGCTCATATTGGAGAGCATTCGCTACAGCAGTCCAGGTCGGTGCGGGAAAAATATCAGACGGTTCAGGACCGTATATGATTGCATAACGACCAGCCCTGACATGCGCGCAATGCAGCGCCCAGGACGTGTCAAAGACGGACGGATCCAACTGGTGCCGGGGTGGCTGACTGCCCTTCGCCTCTTCCAACAGGATGAAATAGGCATCCAGTTCTTCACCAAACTGAGGATTATTCTCAACCAGCTCTTCAAGCAGGGCTGCAATCGCCTTTCGCTCTGAACCAACCAGACATTCATTCAGGATCACATGACAGTCAATGTCCTGAACCGGGCCACCATCGTCAAACACTGCCGCGCCATAGAGGTAGATCCCATACAATTTTGTTCCCAGGCGTTTCTGCAGCCCGTTAATAAATGCAGCCATTGTCTGGACCACATCATCAGGCACGTTGTTTTTCATAGTTTTCGCTGAATGTTACAATTCATGTCCTTTCTTTCATCATGATCTCTCAATGGAGGATGGTCCGTCCGCGGCCATCATTGCGGTCCTTGAAAACTCAAACTATTTTTACACATCCATCTGCCAGGCATATACCTTCTCTTGAAGTCCATTGCTTTCTTCGGGTTCCAGGAAGCGAATACAGGGTGCTTCCGGGTGTCCCAGTGTGCAGCACTCCATAAACATGTCATCACAATAGAACTCGAGCATGCCGCACCGGGCTAACAGGCGGAATGAGCTTTTTTCTCCTGATTTCAACTGCCGGTCAGCCGTCTGCAGTAACACCCATATTTCTTTCTCCGGATCGTACCAGCGAAATTTTACCACACCTGTTTCCAAAACCTGAATGGCAAAAATTTCGTTATCTAATGCAATTCGCACTTCAGCATATTCACGGTTTGCGGAGAAAACCAGCTCTCCTTCAATAATAATCCCCTTCTGGAAGTCTGCTTCTTCATAAGGTTCAATCCTGGTACCCTTGATCTTTTCGTTCCCCGGCCACCATACCCAACGCTGAAAACCCTCCTCATCAATCGTGAGTTTCTTGAATGGAGCCAGGTACGTTACCGGACGACCGTTCTCGAGTTTTCTGCCGTTCATGGCATGATGGTTGACAAGAACGCCGTCTGGTGTATCAAAATAACGCGAGAAATACGAATGCCAGGCCTTCAACAGGCACCCGTTCTTCTCCGCGCGCCGGTACGGTCCGTCTTTGCCATCGGCATGATAGGCATGCATACCTGCTTCAGTCTCGTGGCCGAAGCTGCCGAACATGGCATGGATTCGGTTATCAATCTGAACGATCGCGCCCGATTCGTCCGCATCTGGAATAATCTGAGCGGGGGACAATGCCTGCCAGTGCAACCCATCTTCGGACACGCCGAAGCCTATGCCGCCACTGAGGCGTTCCCGGTCACGGGGTGTTGCGGTCCAGGTGCCGAAATAGCCGCCTTCCGGCCGCGGAACAGCAAAGATGCAGTCCCAGCGGCCATAGCGCTCATAATAGCGTTCATCAATCCGGAACATATAGTCATCGCCATATTTTGTCCAGTTGATCAGGTCATCCGACCAGGCAAAGAGTATACATTGCCGTTGCTTATCCGATTCGTCCAGACGAAACTCACTGTAATTACAGAGAAACCGGCCGGGATGGGTGGGATCGGGCCAGACTGATCCGGTACCGAGAAAGTTTACCATCTTGTCCGAGGCACTGACAGCCCAGCCATGATCAGTCCAGTGCACACCATCCCGGGAGGTAGCCACACCGAAACCTTCACCGGGACTGTGTTCCGTGATCAGGTAATACAGAAAGTATATTCCATCGTGATAGTAACACCATGTGTCCCACTGGGCTTTGACTATTTCAGATTTGAATATCATGCATCAACTCCATGTTCGGCGCCTGGCTCTTATTGTTACATAAAAACAGCCTGAAAGCTGGACTCCAACACTATCATCCGCGCGTTGGAGTACATGCTTCAGCGTGCCTGTGTTCAATAATGGCTTTTACACAGCCTGAATTGTGACAGTATCCGTGATATTACTCACAATTACTACCTGTTTCCCGCGGGTAATTTCCATGATCATCTCCACCGGCATGGCCGCACATGGATTAATATAGAGAATCTGATCATGCCGCAATTCTGAGAAGAAACGGTGAGTGTCTTCGGTCGCCCGGTCATTGAGCTGCACAGCCCGCAACGACCGCATTTCTCTCCAGACCGGAATATGCTGTGAGTGCGAACCGCACAAATGGATCAAACCGCCATTCGGATACAGGGAAAGAATTTCATCGTCCAGCGGCGCGATGAATTCCCGGTACTGCTCCGGCGAAAGCAGTTGACAGGAACAGCCGCACAGCTGCCCATGGCCCGGCGGCTGAATCCGGCCGCATATCTCCACCATCTGCAATTGCTCTACCGGGATAGTATTTCGAAACCATTGATGCAGGTGTTTGATAGTGTCAGTGATTATCCTCAGATCATGCCGGGCCGCTTCCGGCTCAATCAGCATCGCTACGAGAAACTCCTGCCCGTATAGATTCAGCGCAATATTTAAAGGACTGGACAGAACCGGCGGCGCAAAGAACGGCACGCTGTCATTCGCATCAACAAATGTTTTAGCGATGCACCGGGCTAGCATGACAGCCGGATGATTATCAATGTCCGGATACTCAAGCCCACCGACCTGTCTCGTAAGATATTCGGCCTGCCAGTTATCCTTTTCTCCATCCAGTTCATACACCGTGGCGCCAAATAGCTTGTCGATAAAATGCACGCCATAGGGCCACGGATTGATCGACAACGGACGGAAGACAACCGTATCCCGCAGACCTTCCGCCTTTGACGCTAAATCATCAAGCGCTTCAGTCACCCATTGTTCCGGTTCAGTATACAGGTCGCACCGGCCATGGCCATACACACCCAGCAACACAAAAGCGCGGGAGTCGGTCTGACCATCAAAAAGTTTCTGCAGGCGGCACATATGCGCGTCACGCAGCTGCAGGAGTTCCGGGTCGTTCAGTATATCGGAAGTTTTTTTCATGAATTCATTGGTCCATCAGGCATGTGATCAAATTCTATTTTCATGTCATGCACTTTGTGACTACGTTATTACCATAATTATTTCTGGTATTCTTCAATCCTTATCAGCCTGAAAGCGCTGCCCTATTTCTCTTTCACCAGCCACTCACCGCTTACCGCTCACCAGCCACCACTGCCGGCCGCGGTAATCCGTCCAGTCCGAACGCCACCCGCAGTATCCCCGGCCGTTCCCGGAATGGCGCATCGCCGTCATTGCCGAAAAACGTACTTCGCCAGCCGCCGTCAGCATCCTTGAAAAACATATTGTGCCCGCCATGCGGTATGCTCAGGTAACGATTGCCATACGGCCCGAACAGATTGGTTGAGCTCGCTACATAACAGTGATACCTGCCCTGCATGAACTCCGCGCATGACAGATAATACCGGTCATTGGCTTTGAATATGAAAGCTCCCTCAAATCCCACATGCGGAGCATTGGCCGGTTTCAGCAGGCGCGGCTCTTCCGTTAAAGCGCTCATGTCATCCTTCATCCGCGCGATCTTGCCATTCTGATACACGAAATACACCTTCCCGTCATCATCGCGAAACAGCGAAGCATCTATCTCACCTGTCAGCGGTCCGTCTTTTTTGATATCTTCATACGGTCCTTCCGCTTTTCCGGTTTTGCTTTTGAGAATGCCGGTACCGCCGTAATTGACACAGTAGGGAATCCAGAACGTATTATTGAAATAATGGATTTCGGGCGCCCAGATCGCTAACTGATCACCTTTCAGCTCCTGCCAGGCCGCATTCTTTTCAAACGACCAGACTAATCCAAGTGGTTCCCATGTTTTTAAATCTTTCGAGCGCCAGACCCGAATCCCCGGATTCGTTTTCCACCAGTCCGGCGCACCGGTCGTACCGGTCAGGTAATACTGCTTGTCCGGCCCCACACAGATACTAGTGTCGCGCACAGGATAGTCGAACAGCGGTTTCATGGAACGCAGATATGACCGCCCGGTTACCTGCCGGATGGCTGTCACTTCACCCTCGTCATAGGGTGTGCCGTCCGGACGCAGCAGGTCATGAAACCAGACCTTCGGTTCCGGCGCGTTCTCCGGTGACCCCCAGGGATAGAAGGTCTGGGTTTTGCCCTGAACTAATCCCCAACTATAACAGCCTACTCCCGTTTCCTTGAATACCGGCAGGTCGGTTGTCCAGGAACTGCCCATAGTGCGCGCCATCCATTCCGTGCAGACTACCGGACGGTTATAGTTCTTCTTGTCATTGATTTTATGTTTGAGGCCGGCGCCATCGCCGTAGAAATGAAAACTGACAATGTCTGACAACGCGATCTGCCGCGCGCTGATTTCTTCAGGCGCTCCCCAGACTCCCATAGTCAGTGGATTGCTCGGTTTTGATTCCCGCGCCCAACGGAAGGTTGCTTCAACCAGCGGCAGACTTTTGTTGCCAAGCCCTGAGCCGCCCGGTTCATTATACAGATCCCACATGACTATCCGCTGGTCGGCTCCGAACGTCGATACCATATTCTTGACATAGTGCTCCAGCAGGTGCCAGGCGGATGTGTCGGTAACCATCGCTAACGGCGGACTGGATACCCAGCGGCTGTTGTGGACACCAGGCACGGGCGGCTTCTGCGGTCCGGCTTGAGCCGCTTCATTGCCGAAGTTGCAGTCGTCCAACAGGATTGGTATGACTGAAATGCCATGTCGAGCGGCCAGTGCCAGGAACAGTTCAAAGCGATTTTTAAGCCCCTCCGCGTCAGTTTGCCATACAACGAAATTAAGGAACACCCGCACGGAATTGAATCCCAGTTGCCGCGCCCAGGCTAGTTCACGGTCAATTGTCTGCGGATCGAACGTGTCTTTCCGCCACATCTCGATGTCATTGACGGCGGAGCTGGGCAGGTAGTTGCAGCCGGCCAGCCAGGGTTGATTCGTGTACCAAGCCCAGGCTTTTGCAGCCGGCCAGGGTTGATTGTGGACTGAATTCGCGAGAGTTCCGGAGGCCAGCAAGACGCTGGAGGCGGAAGCAAGCAAAGAAAGAGAATACATAATACACGCTACTTTTTTTAACAATACAAATAGAACTAATATAGAACTGATTCCAAAATTATACGGATAAGCGCTATAAATCGCAAGGGGATTGTTAAGCAGTAAGATACGGAAAAGTAGGTTTAATTCGACAGTGGCGCACTGGCTCTGAAAAGCTGGTGCACGGACTTATAATTATCGTGAAGTCACAGTGTTCTGCCTGCGTTCCTTCAGGACGCTCAAGAGAAAAAACAGCCTACCCCGGATTGAAATCCGAGTCTCTATGCCTGTGTCCCTTCAGGACACTAAGGTGTGACAGCATTTAGCATTCCGACATTCATCATCCTATATCTGATACCGGCAACACCTCACTTCCTGCCGCTTTCCTCCGGGCCTTCCCCTTCCGGCTTGAAATTCCTGTCAGTTGTGAGAATCAACCGGTCAAACGCGCAGCCGTCTTCACGCATCCAGACGCTGAATGTGTGCATTCCCGGCTCGTTGATTTCGAAGCTCCAGTCCTTATGCCGTGACCATTGCAGTTTTCCGTTGCCGATATGGAATAAACTCAACCGTTCCGGACTCTGCATATCCAGGCCCATAAAAACCGAGTCGCCATTCGGATTCGGTCCCCAGGACCGCATCCAGATTGTGTATTTGCCTTTCGCCGGGAAATCGATCAGGTAGTCCAGCCGCGGTGATTGACTTTCGAAACCAGCCCCTATCTGAACACCCCTGTCCGGCTGCGCAGCCATCATACCATTACCGGCACACCCTTCTTTTTTCGGCGACAATTGCCAGGTAAAATCTTTCCCGCTGCCTGCTCCCGGGACGTTGCGCTTGAAGTTCTCAGCTTCGATCACTATCGTTTCCCCATCAGCGCTGGTAAAGGCCGGTGCCTCTTCCCAGCGGGCCTGCGCCGTGGCGGACGGCTTGGTCACATTCCCGCACGCGTCCCTCATTTTAACACTATAGACGTATGTTCTGCCTTTCTCCAGTCCGGTATCCTGATAGATCGGTTCTTGTATCCAGCCGCTGTCATCGCCGCCGGGATTGCCGGTCGTTTCTTCAAAGAAATATTCCACCCCGCCCAATGGGTCTACTCCTGCTTCCGCCTGCATGACTACCGTTTCCGGATTGACAAACAACGGTATCGATGAAAACCTGGCCGGGTCAGGTGCCGGCGCTACTTCATCTTTGACCGGTACCGAGTAAATCTCGAAATTGTCGATCTGGCCTTTGAAGTATCCGCCATCGCGGCCGCGGCCGAGGTAACAGGCCGTAGCTCCGATCTGGTCAGGATTAAATGTCATTGTTCCATTGCGCGCTACTTCCGTGTCATTGATAAACAACCGGCCGGTATTTTCTGAGAGAAGAACCATGATATCGGTCCACTCGTTCTTCTTCAGCGCAGGTCCCTGCACCGCCTGAGTTTCGCCATCCTTACCGATCGCAAACACGCAGTTCCCGCCTGGCAGGGTCGTCAGGCAGACCTGTTCGCCTTTATCGTTTGAGAATTCAAGAATGCGTTCGTTGCCGTTACCCTGCCATTTCACCCTGGCTTTGATAGTGATGTCGCGCATGTCAGCCACATCATTCTGGAGTTCGACATACTGGTTTTTGCCGTTCAATACCAGCACACCGGACTCTATGGTTTCATCTCGTATGAATCCCGGTTTGCCGGCCAGGTAGCCCCAGGTCGCCCCGAAATCGTCGCGCGCCATCCATTCATGCGGATTGTCAAAAAGCATCTGCATATATAATCCGCCGAACTCCTCGTCAACCTCTCCAGGGTTTTTACCGGAGCCCCAGCTCCAGGTAAACCATTTGCCTTTATCTATCTCGTTGCCCTTGGCATACGAGCCGTCAATCATGGCGGTTCCTGTTACCGGACCATGCGAAGACGCTACCCCCTTGATCACGGCATACCCGCCGCATACTTTCTGGGCCTGGGTTGCATGTTCGATCACTTTCGCGTAATCCTTGATCGTGGCCCCCTGCTGCACCCGGCCGCAATCGCGGACTTTAGCATAATCCTGTACCGTCGAACCGCCGGTTACCAGGGCGTGATCGCTGAGGATAGCATTGTCTTTCACGGTCGAGTCCTGCACCACGGCATAATCTTCTATGCGCGCATTCCCCAACACCTGCGACTTGCCCAGCACCTGTGCATTGGGACCCACATACGCGCTTTCCTCCACCTGTGCGGTAGCTGCAACGAAACCGCCGCCGTTGGGATGCCGAGTACCCGCCACATCGGGTTGCGGCTGAACAAGAACATCGACCGGTTCACAGCCGGTCAGCTTAACCATATAGGGAAATTTCTCCTGCTCAAACGAACGGAAATCACCCGTCATGTTGATGGCTAAAATCTTCGTTGGAACGGCACTGACCACCAGGAACAGCTCTTTGGCATCCTTGACATCGAATGTCAATTTCGTGTCAACACCGACGATATCACTGTAGCGCGGATTGCCTTCAGCGTCCACGGCGACAAACCCGGCGCGCCAGTCCGAACCGCGTTCTGTGCTGATATACCCGGAAAGCTCGATTGACACGGTATCGTCCACGATCTTCAACGGACAGATATTATACCCGAGCTGCTGCGGTGTCATCTCTTTCGGCGCGCGCCACCAGCCCTTTTTAAACGGCACCGGCCGCAGCGTAATATGCGCGTAGCGTAACATTTCCTCCCTGTTGCGTTCGGCATCCTTCTTATACAAGTCAGCCGGCTGGTCCCCGAAAATTTCGAAGTCCCAGGTTACGCATTTCTGTACCATCCGCGTCCATTCATAACCCAGCGGTGTTGACGGGTCCGGATCAAACTTGGTGAATGCAGTCCAGGGATATTCATTTTTACTTTCATCCACTCCGGCGTCGTACCACAGTTTGGAGATGAACATCGGGCCGTATTCAGGTGACTGGGCCAGATGCTCAAACATCAAGCGGTCGTGATAATAATCGCGACCATTGGCGGGGAAGAACATGCAGACCCGGCTGACGCAGGCCGGCGGCAGTGTCTGGTAGACGCCAACGTACGTCTGGGGGAAATTGGCATGCGCTTCCCAGTAATTGCCCTGCATCGCGCCGCCGGTCATGCTCTGCCAGCCATGAACTAATTCATGCGGATTGATATGCCCGGCCCCCTGGCAGGCCCAGCCGAAACCCAACTTGCCGTCCCAGCCCATCCAGCTGCCCCCGGAAGGCTGGATTGCTACGTTATACTTGATGCCGTCGCCTCGGAACTCCGGCTTGGCACTCACTACCGATGAACGCATGGCATGGCGCTCGGAATACAAATGGTAGATTTTTTCGGCTAATTCAAACATGCCTGGTACCCGCTCGTGAAACTCCTTGAGCTGCTTCTCGTTCCATTGCGCCATCTCGTTCGTGTCGACACAATGACGGAAATGCTCTGATTCCTTGACCCACCATCTTCCCGGTTCGTTGCGCCACCAGGAATGCAGATCAGCGCCCAGCATCGGGCCACCGTTGAAGTTATGGGCAATTTCTTCGTCTGTCAGAGCCTTTTCATGCAGGCGCACCGCTACTAAATCTCCGCTGAAAGACGGTTCGGCCTCGTGGGCGCCACCCAGAACCATCCGGTATCCTTCAGGAATAGTCATCTCTCTCGAATGGCTTTCAACCTTTTTGCCGTCTACATACCAGGTTTCAGTCTCCGGTGTGCAGTTGACAAGCATGTGACGCAGTTTGCCGGAACCTTCAAATCCTTTCGGATACGTTAATGATGCCGCGGTTAGTATTCCGTCTTTCGACTGCCAGCCCAGGATTACTTCTCCCTTCTCCGGATTTTCGTCCCGCAGCCAGACTTCCAGCGCCATATCTTCAGTGCCGACTGATACGGATTCCACAGCGAAATTACCTTTCATGATATCATTGCCGTCGAACCGGACTGCCGGCACATCGCCGATACTGACCGCATGCGGATATTTTTCGTCACGCTGATTCCAGGGTACATCCAAGCCGAAGTTGCCGAAGTTGCCACCGGCATCGTTATAGGTGCCGCCACCCGAAACACCGCAGTTGTACCAGTTGAGCGCGGTATCCTTATCGAACGTGCGCGACAGCATGAACTCGGCATGCAGGTCGATATCGAGCTTTCCAGCGACAGCCAGATCTCCGATACTCTCACCGGTTACTAATGATTTTTCCTTTTCCAATCCGGAAACCAGGTTTGTTCCCAGGATTGTCAATAGTATAGTTATGCAGAATACATGTGTGCTTTTCATACAACGGCTCCTTGTTTTTTGCATATTGGACTTTACATTAGTAATAGTGTAATAGAATCAGACCGGAAACAAAATAGACAAAACCGATTACAATTTGTACTTATCCGCTGAAGCATAAACGATGCCGGGTAGGGCAGAGCTTTCAGCCTGCCTCATTGTTCGCATTCGCAAGAAGCCCGCAATAATAAAGCCCCGAAGACACTCGCGTCTCCGGGGCTCTACGTCAGTCTGTAGTATCCGGTGGTTGCCGGATAAACAAGGCTATAGCTTGTTATCGTCTGCGCAGCAGAAAACCTCCCAGCACCGCGACAAGCGCCATCACGGTGGTCGGTTCCGGCACGATCAGTTCTTCAACTTCAGTCGCCGTCAGAGCAGTGTCGTACATGCGCACGTCATTCATGGAGACGGTATATCCAGTGGAATCGCCGACCGACCAGCCGCCCTGGCCGCCGAATGTCAACGGCCATGTTGCTTTGGCAATAACAGGCGTCGTTGATTCTTCGGTCCATTGCGTGTTGACATACAGCTTGGATGTCGTGCCGTCATAGG
>CAZCLS010000083.1:3747-11394 GCA_964499565.1 uncultured bacterium | reverse complement strand
GATTTCGATTATTCTTACCCGTTAATGTACCGCGCAAAATAAAAGCCATTTTCCAGCTCCCCTTCGCACCCAATGGGTGAACGTAAAAAGCCTGCATGTCATCCCACCCTGACGGGTAGCCGTATGCACAGCATCTACCACGTTGTGAGAAACTTGGCGTATAAAAATACGCTCGCGTATCTCACGCCTTGTATCTGCAGCACCTACGTCTATTGCGGAATTTGGGCAGTTTCAATATATGTATGTCAGCTTCTTCTAAGGCCGAGGAGCCAGAGGAGTTGGAGGATCGAGCCGAGGGCAGCGGCGACATAGGTTAATGCCGCGGCGCTGAGAACTTCTTTAACGCCGCTGAGTTCATCCTGATCGATGATCCCGTATTGGATCAGTGCCTGGCGGGCGCGGCGAGAGGCATTATATTCGACCGGGAGATTAATGCATTGAAGGAGGACCAGGAACATGAAGACGACGATGCCGATATTAATAAGGACAGGCTGGCGCATAAAGATACCTAAAATAAGAATAGGCCAGGCGAAATTACTGACAGCGGCGAGCGGAAGGATAGCGGATCGGAGAGCCAGGGGAGCATAGGCATGGGCCTGCTGAAGGGCGTGACCGGCCTCATGAGCGGCAATACCGACGGCTGAGATAGAGTGGCCGTTATACACCTTGGGAGACAAACAGAGCTCATGTTTTACGGGATCATAATGATCACCGAGAAAGGAGTGTGTGGTAGAGATCGTAACGCCGGAGATTCCGTTATACCGGAGGATTTGTTCAGCGGCCTGGGCACCGGATAAGCCTTGTTTATTGGGAACCCGGCTGTATTTATTCATAGCGGCCGAGACCTTAAACTGGGCCCAGAGGGCGATCAGCATGGACGGCAAGACCACGAAAAGCAGGTATGCGGGACTGAAAAAAAGCATAAAGACTACTCCTGATCGGATTTAACGATAACGAAACCCCGTTCGGTAAGGACAAGAGCACTGCCCTTGATATCTCTGACAGCCTGAAAGAAATCTTCGACGGAAGAAACTTTAGCGCGGCCGACCTGGATAATGACATCATTTTCTTTCAAGCCGGCACGACTGGCATACGAACCGGGCTCGACGGATTGAATCAGTATACCATATTTTTCTTCGAACTGGTCATTATCGGGGAGTTGGCCGACGCGCAATCCGCGCCATGAATCGGGAAGAGCCGGAGGTGAATGAGCCTCGACCCCGGGAGCATCGGGCCTGCTGCCGACCGTGACGGGAATAGTAATAAGGGAGCCATCCCGGAAGAGTTCAACATCGACAGTATTGCCTGAACGGATGCCGGCAACGACATGTATAAGTTCGCTAACATTACGGATGGGGGAGCCATTGATAGTGAGGATAATATCACCTGGTTTAACGCCGGCATCTGCGGCGGGGCCATCTTTCTGCAGGCTTGAAACCAGGGCGCCATCTCGGGAGGGAGCATTAAAATAGGCTTGAAGTTCATCGGTAACATTCTGAATAATCACGCCTAACCAGCCATGGCTGAAATTACGGCCGGCGACCAGGTCATCCAGGATAGGCTTAATAGTATTAATGGGCATTGCGAATCCGATCCCGGCATTTTGCTCGATGCCGGCGGAGACGATAAAAGTATTGATACCAATGACTTCGCCCTTAATATTGCAGAGAGGCCCGCCGGAATTACCGGGATTAATAGCCGCGTCTGTCTGAATTACATTAAAAAAGTCACGCATGGGAGTAGCTAGCGAGCGGACAGCGCTGATCACACCGACGGTAAGGGTAGCCTGGGGGGAGGTTTCTTCAGCGATACCGAAGGGATTACCGAGCGCGATCGACCACTGGCCGGGGCGAACGTTGGAAGAATCACCGAGGGTAACGGTAGGGAGCGGAGGTTCAGAGGGGTCGCGATTGACGATTCTGATGATAGCGACATCGGTTTGGTCATCGGCGCCGATCAATTCACAGGAATAGGAGCGGCCATCGGAAAGGGTAACCATAATTTCGTCCGCGTCTTTAACGACATGAAAATTGGTAAGGATATCACCTTTCTCATTAACGATCATACCGGAGCCCAGGCCGCGCAGATTAAATTTAAATTTAGGTACAGCGAGACCGTAATACTGGCGAAGGAGGCGGTCCATTTGAGGATCGCTATGATAGACCCCGCGCAGAATTTTTTCCTGAGTCGTATAGATACTGACGACAGCTGGACCGACTTTATCGGCGACTGAAACGAAAGCATTTTGAAGGCAGAGGGCTGCGTCAAGTTCTTTAGTGGATTGGGCGGGAAGCCGGGTACAGAACAGCAGAATTATAGAAGAGAGTATGAGACTGAAAAAGGTTTTAGTTCTCATCTTAAAGCTCCATAAGTAAAGTTACAAAAAGGGGGTAGCAAATAGTGTGCCTCTGTATTCAGGGTTGTTACCTGGAATGTAACAACCCTGAATACAATAAGATATGGAATATTTGTGTTGGGACAAGGCATTAGTGTATGGATACCGGTAGGTCATTTTGGCACACTAATCCCAGTAGAATGTTAATGTAATAAAGAAAACGGAAAAGGGAGAAAAGGACAGGAAAATAAAAAAGAGGCGGAAAAGCACACTGAAATACAAGTAAACACATAAAAAAGCTTGACGTGAAAACACAAAAAAAGTAAAATAAGAGTAGACAGGAGATATAGTAATATATTATATTCCGCAGGCATAGCAAACGCCATGCTTAGAATGAGCATGCAGTATATTATATACGTCCTGAAAACGAAGGGTGATTGAAACCATGAAGGATATTTTTACATCATTTTCTTATAAACAGGAAACAAAATGAACTGTATACCGGTTCGGAACGTTATAACCGCGGCTCTATTGATGACAGCAGCAGTGCAGGGGCGGATAGTCATCAATGAACTGCAGTATAATCCGGCAGGAACGGCCGACACGACAGAATTCATCGAATTCTGGAATTACGGTACAACGACGGTAGACCTGGCTGAATGGAGAATGAGCGATGGTATCGAGTACATGTTTCCAGCCGGAGTAGAAATGGTAGCGGGTTCATTTTTGATACTGGCGTTAGATCCGATTGCATTCAGCAACAGCTATCCCGGGACACAGGCAGTATACGGGCCGTTTGCTAATGAGACTCGGTTAAATAACGGGGGTGAGCGGGTAGCATTGAGCGACAAGGGCGGAAACGTCGTAACGGAAGTAACGTACAGTGATGAAGGCGACTGGCCGGCGGCGGCGGATGGAACAGGAGCTTCTTTAGAATTACGGCATCCGCTATTGAACGCAGCATCAGGTGCGAGTTGGGCGGCGAGTGATGTAGCGGGAGGAACACCCGGGCAAACAAATTCAAGCTATCTCGGAAGCGCAGCTTTAGAGTATACACTTACGCGCGAACCGAAATCACCCGGGCCTGGAGAAGCAGTACACATAACCGGGGAGTTCAGTGTAGGGGAGCCGGCACAGGTCGAAATATTTTACACAACGGAAGCGGGTTGGGATTCGGAAACATTCAACCGGGGAGAAGCGAACAGCTGGACCTGTTCTCTTCCGGCCAGAACTGAGGGGAACTGGGTAGACTATTACGCGGAGGCGGTCAGTTCAAACGGGTATACATTCAGATTTCCGGTCGGGGCCACGAACCGGTATTACGTTACGGGCACGCCAATACAACCATACGATATAGGCATCAATGAAATCATGTATAACAGCGCGGTGGAAGCGCATGAAACACCGTATGAATACGTAGAACTGTACAATCTCAGCACACGAACAATCGACATAGGCGGTTGTGTATTTGAGACGCTGAGGCTGCCGGCAAATGAGGTGCTGGTAGGACCGGGAGGTTACGCGGTGCTTGCTGACAAGCCATGGGTAATGAGTGCGGTGTACGGAGTGATACCGCGCCTGATTGCAGTAAATATAGGGTTATCAGACACAGGAGAGCGGCTGACATTCTACAATCAGAATGAAGAGGTGGTGAGCAGCGTGCGGTATGACACAGGAGATGGCTGGCCGGAGGATGCGAATGGATTCGGGCCGAGTTTAGAGTTGAGGAACCGTGCATTAGACAGTGAAAAAGGAGAGAGTTGGGGAGCATCGACGGGATACGGGACACCGGGATCGCCGAACTCAGCCGTGACGAATGGAACGATCTGGGCAATAACAGACACAAAGATCACACCGTCACCTGGTGTAGCGGGACAGGGGTCATACATTACGGCGCGGGCGTCGGCATCAGTGACGATAACCGGCTTAACGGTGTATTACCGGATAAACACTTCAGGCATATTGAGCATCCAATTACAGGATGACGGATTGCATGGAGACGGTGCAGCCGGGGACGGAAAATACGGAGGAGTACTGCCGGGATTTCCGGACCAGACGATCGTGTGGTATTATTTTCGCATAGAACTGAGCAATGGCGTATCGGGTGAAGTGCCGCCGGCGGGTGAGACACCAGAGGCGGACGGACCTGCATTGACGGCGCGTTTATCGGGGAATGGTTTGCGTGCAGACGTTACGCCTGATTATGACTGGCAGACAGCGGAGATCACGGGACCGGCGACATCGAGCAGATTGTATTTATATGCCAACGACAGCGGAGAGATACTGATTGATGATGTATCGATAACGTATAATGGAACAGAATACATCGAGAACGGCACATTTACGTCAGACCTTGACGATTGGACATTAACAGGTAATCACAGCGGCTCATATTATGACCCGGGCAACGGCCATGCAAGTCCTGGATGTCTGCGGCTGGTATCGAGCGGAGTCGGGGGCAGTTCGGGCAACAGTGTAAATCAGTACACGGAACCATCATTAGAACTTGACGGGCGTGAATACACATTGGAATTCGCGTACAAAGCACTGCCGGCATCTCCGGAGAACAGGAGTTGGTTTGCGTATCATGTCGGTACATTGGTGACGGCGAAGGTATGCATCAGCGAAATCAATTATCGCACGATGCACGACGGGTTAGGAAATTTTGAATTTATTGAATTATACAATTACGGAGCGTCAGCGGCGGATATATCGGCCTGGTCGATAGAAAACGATGATAAGAAACCGTATGTACTGCCATCCGGAACACATCTACCGGCGGGAGGATTTGTAGTCGTGTGCAAGGACCGGGAAGCATTTCAGGAATATTACGACCAGGTAGGGAATACGGTTGGAGATTACCGTTTCAGCCTGGGGAATCGAAGGGACACGGTAATACTGAAAGCCTGGGACGGAACAGAAATAGACCGGGTCAGCTACGAAGACGGGGGAGCCTGGCCGAAGCGTGCAGATGGGGAAGGATCGACACTGGAGCGGCTTGACCCGACCGGCACCGGCACGGCAGCGACAAACTGGATCGCCAGCGGCGGGGGTGGAACACCGGGCAGCGGAAATGGTTTGTGGGGAGCGACAATCCGGTCGATAAGGCACGAACCGGTAGTACCGCTGGCAACTGAAGCAGTGAAAATATATGCCCACACAGCGAAGGCAACGGGTACGATGCGGATATATTATCACCCGAATGAAGCCGGAGCCTGGCAGGTAATGGTAATGAGCGGCCCGGACGGCAACGGAGTATATTCGGCTGACATCGGAACCTTTGCGGACAAGACGTATGTGCCGTTTTACTGCGAGTTATCCAACGCGGCGGTACGGGTACGGTATCCGACGGCGGGAAAGAAGCAGCCGGCGATATTTGAGATAGACAATGAGCGTGATATATTCACATTACCAGTATTCCGGTATTTATGGACGGCAGAGAACTGGGGAATTCTGAGCAGCAGGAGATTGTGGGACAACACTGATGTAGACGCGACTCTCATTTTAGGGACGCAGGTATGTTATAACGCGGGCGTGCATCTGCGCGGAAATTACAGTCGTTCGGCGATGGGAGCATTCAACGCGTATTTGAATTACGGACAAACCTATCGGGGTCACCGCAAGGTAGCGACGCTGAACAACTGGGAGAATGACGCGCGCCTGGCGATGCCGTTCGCACGGGAGATGTATGACAGGGCAGGGATACCGATATATGAAACACATCCCGTGACCTTCAAACGGCGGGGTGTCATGATAACACTGAAACATTATGTAGAGCCGACGGATGAAACATTTCTGACAAACAATAATTTATATCATGCCAACCTGTACAAGGCGGCCCAAGCGGATTTACAACAGGCGATGTTTACATTTGGCGGGTATGATCCTGAAATATATGAATACTGTTATGAGCTGCATGGCAGCACGGATCCGGACAATCTGTATCATGATCTTGCGAAGGGATTGGAAGCATTGTATGTATTGCCGCCGGATGAGTTTATGGCCCGGGCAACCCAGTATGTCGACGCGGTCAGTTTCGGTCGTGAGAGGGCAATGTATCATCATCTTAAATTAGGTGACAGCTGGCCGCAATGGGGACAGAATTATTTTCTTCTGGGACAGGATAACAAAGCGCTGCAGATATTGCCGCAGGACATCGGATCGGTAGGATGGGGACCCTGGAATCTGTTTCCTACGGTTGCGGGAGTACAACGGCTGGTTAGGCATCCTGCAACGATGAACGCGTTCTGGCATTCATTCACAAACTACCACAACGGCATAGCGACAAGCGCACATGAGCAGGCGTACATAGACCAACTGTATCAGCAATGCCGGAATGATGTAGATTACTATTATGGCAACACCTATGATTTTGCGAATCAAGCCGCCGGATTGAAAAATTTGGTAAGCTCATGGAATAATACGGGAGGAAACGAAGGGCCGACGACAATCCTGGCCTGGAATCTGGTCTGGATATCACAACCCAACCGATGCGTACTGGTGAACCGGCCGTATACATATTACGGGCGGGCGTATGACCCGCAGGACAGGCAGATCTCGTATCAGATTGTCTCAGGGCCCGCGTGGCTGGCGCTGGATTCGGAAGATGTAGTACGGGGCACACCCGCGACACCGGGAGTATATGCCGTAACGTTGCGAGCGAGTAACGGGAGCAGGAGTGTCGACCAGACATATTCCATAGTAGTGCAGAAGCCCGCCGTGCGCGTGATGCTCAAATGTGACGAAAACACGGGAACAACAGTGTATGACGCGAGCGGAAACGACAATGACGGAACACTTCAGAACAATGTCAGCTGGTCGCGTGACGGTCGCTATGGAGCCAGCCTGCAATTCGGGTCAGGGAGCGCGGACCGGCTGTATGTTGCCGCGGACAACACGATGGATATCGAGGGCGACTTTACGTTTGAATGCTGGATGAAAGTGTCACAAATGAATCGGCAGACCGCATACATATTTGAAAAGTATGAGGAATTAGGGTTCAACCAGGGAGTGGATTATTCCTGTGACGGAGGGCGGATGTGGTACGGACCGTTTGACAACGGCAGTCAGATCGAACCGGGTCTTGGCGGGCACGGATACGCGTTAAACCGATATAATCCTGACGCGAACGCGCGGTTGTTCACACCTGATATCTGGCATCAGATAGCAGTCACGCATGAACGTGACCGAAATGAAGTGTATATTTATGTAGACAATCAGCGCATCGGGGGATTGGTTTGGGAAGGCAATCTTTTGCGAACCGATCCGCTGTACATTGGCGGATCATTCAATGGATTGATAGATGAAGTAAA
>CAZCLS010000083.1:2157-3647 GCA_964499565.1 uncultured bacterium | reverse complement strand
CGGGATTGGGCGAATTGCCCGACCGGGGCGGAATGGCGCTGTACCCCTATGAACCGGACACGATATATCCCCCTTACAATTACCAGCACGACTGCGTCAAAATACTGGATTATGTAGCCTGGGGTGATGCCGATTCAGCGCCTGATGCGGAACATCCGGCTGTTCAGGCGGGATTGTGGCAGGCCGGTGGAGTAGTTGACCCGACCATCGACAGCACGGGGAGGGTAGTATTGCGAGACCCGGGACGTAATGACCGGGGAGTATATTCATGGGCGAACGGCACACTCCTGGCCGCGCCGGAACCGAATCCGGTACCCGCCAGCAATGCCGTCGCGCTGATCAATTTTTCATGGACAGGAGTGGCGGGAGCGGATTTATACACGGTCGAATGGTCAACTGACAGCCGGTATACGGTCAGCAGCATTACGAACGTCAGCGCGACAAACATCGTGGCAGTGCTGAACGACGGGATATGGTATTGGCGTGTAAAAGCGATATACGGTCATCAGAGTAGCGCGTTTCGGCATGGCAATATGTTCATGATACTGGCAAAAAAGGTACTGGTACACCTTACCAAACCGGCGGCGCCCGTAGTATATACCAACGCGACGGAACTGCCGGTTTCATATACCATATGGCCGAACGAACCATTGCGGGAGAGTAGAATATATATCAATGGATCGGAAGCTGGAACAGCAACTGGCCTGTACACGTTCACGGATGGAAGCAACAAAGTATGGGTAGATGTCGTGACAACCGGAGAACTGGCGGGCACATCATCAACTAATATATATATCGTCGATCGCGAGAAACCGGTCGTGACACTGTTGACACCGCTGGATGGGGTGCTGACCAATTTGCGCAGTGTGCCGCTGTATTGGAACGCGACGGATACATACGGCATCCGTGCTGCTGAAGCCAGTATTGACAATGGCGGGAGCTGGGCGGCGCAGTCGAGCGGCGAGGCGGTTGTAATGCCTGACGGGACGAATCACTGGAGTGTCAGGGCCTATGATTATGCCGGTAATGTAAGCATTGCGGCTCCGGGCCGGGTAGTATACATTGACGCGACGGCGCCAGCAGTATATACAAACACATTGATAAGCCCGGAGGGCGGAGAGATACTCCTGCCGGGGCAGGAATTCACCATAACCTGGCGAACGAATGATTACCGTGACGCGCATCCGATTGAGCGGGCGATATGGTTATATTTGAGTACGAACGGAATAGAATGGATGGTACTAACGAACGCGATAGCGAATACGGGTACGAACTCCTGGATAGTGCCGGAATGGGTACAGGACCGGACGAACTGTTACATCAAATATGAAGCGCGGGATCTACTCGGAAACGCGGCGGAAGACGTTAATGACGGTCCATTTTCTATAATACCTGAATGTTCAGTCATGGGAATATTAGTGGCCGTAATAGTAATAATTAAGAGAAAAACAACAGGTTGGACATTGTTCTAAAAAGTTTGGTATAATTTA
>CAZCLS010000083.1:0-2057 GCA_964499565.1 uncultured bacterium | reverse complement strand
GCCGCGGCATTGCCGGGCAGCGGACAGAACCAGGGATTCGGGACATTCGAAATGTTGCTGACAGACGGCAAGAGTCGGGGTTTGCCGGTATCGGAAGCGTTCGCGAAAAAAATACTCGGGTACCGCTACGGCCGGGATAATGCCCCGGGCCAATATGCCGTGGACGACAATCTGACGGAATCCACTTTTGCGGCTGATGAAATCGATAATAACGCCAACATGGTTTTTGACGAGAATGGAGAAGGAGTAGATGAGCAGATCGAGTATGTTCCGGAAAATCCGCGCTGGGACGACCGCTCGTTTTCATCAGTACAGGAAGTGCTTGACGAATGCGCGCCTGAGAATAAGACGACAGTGGCGGCGAAACGGTTTATGAAAAAATATTCAACTGTTTATTCCCGCTCGAGGGATATGTTTTATGATTCACGCGACAACAAACTGCGTCGGCAGGTGAATTTAAATGTGGCATCAAAAGACCAGATTCGAAAATTATTGCGGCGGGCGAATGAAGACGAACGGTTTGAACCCTCATCCAAGAATATGCGTACGCTGATAGCGAACCTGATGGATTACCGCGACGAGAATCACGTTCTGACGACGGTGGAAAGTGAATACGGGGTGGAAGCAGTATGTTTCAATGAAATCATGGCACATGACGGCAGTTGGATACGTGAGACGGACTGGAGCGGATGGGGATTTCCGGACGCGACCGGGGAGGACGGACGCTATCATGTTCTGAGTTATAATTGGTATTACGGACGGTTTTGGAATGCTACAGGGGACCAGGTATACAAATGGCGGTTCAGTTCGGCCAGAAGGACGGGTACCAGGGGAAGCAAAGCGCTGGTGAGCATACGGCTGGACCGGCCCAGACGTTCACCGACCAGGCTGGAAGAATTTATGGAGTGCGACAAGCGCTGGCCGCGTAATTTCTGGATAGGGGGCACGGTGATCGTTTACAATGCCAGTACGACATCCAGCCAGGGGTTTCCGGTCGGTGATAGTCCCGCAACAAGCCAGCGTGAGATTGTTGCCGCTGTACCGCCCGCGCAGGTTGATTTTGTAATTAATGCGTCATCGAACCGGAATTCGACGGTAACGTTATGGACGAACTGGCGCCATTCGGGCGCGATGTGGTGTGAATACCCGCAGCAGAGTGAGACCTATTTTTTCATGCCGCCCGATGAAAAGATGGAAAAATTTTATTACCAGGTATATAATGCCAATCATGCCTTCATACCGCGCTACGGGTACGGCAAGTCGGTCGTGCGGGAGATGGATATGGACGGCGATCCGGCGGTGTACTCTGTTCAACCGGAGATGCGCTCGGACAACGGCAATTACAGTTTAAAATACAAGTATATGAATGGAGATTCGATCAAACCGAACCGGATTGGATACATACCGGTAACGATAACATCATCGCGGGATTGCAGGCCATCCAGCCGTGGTATAGCCGGCAAGTATATAAATTTCAGTGACGCGATGTATTTCGTCCGGCCGGACATCGTCGAGTTGATCAACATCTCCGAGCAGCCGATCTCACTGCGTAACTGGGGAGTAGTAGTAAATACCGGATTAAAAGCTGATTTGCTGGCAGTGATAGACACAGCGTCCCATTTCAGTCCGATGATGTCGCGGCGGTACGATGATCCCAATCCTGAAATAGAACCGAACGGTTATTTTTATCTGACAAACAACCGGGATATATTCGACCGTGAATATTGTGACGGCAATGGAGAGTACGGCAGCAGTCTGAACGAACAGATACCGGTATTTGAACTGCCGAATGAGAACTGGGGAATATTGTATGATGTCGTCAGCGTGCGCGGAGATGACATTCGGGTCAGCGGGGCGCAATGGAAACCGGACCAGCTTTTGGGTGAATTAGTTGAATTCGTATCCGACCGGAAACCGACAGCGGACCACGATCCACCTAACGGTCTGATCAAATATGTATGGGGCAACAATGCGAACACATTATACATGGGTGGCAGCGACCCGCTGGGCAGCGGATTGGAAGCGGGAGACCAGGTGCGGATACGCGGATTGCCGCG
>CAZCLS010000082.1:9091-11417 GCA_964499565.1 uncultured bacterium | reverse complement strand
CTTTCAACTGAGCAGGGACCGGCGATTACAGGAATATTCCGCCCGCCAAAAACGACATTTTCACCGACAGTAACCTTGGTTTTCTCCTTGCGGAGTTCCAGGCCGGCCAGTTTATAAGGTTTGAGAATAGGGATAACCCGTTCGACACCGGGAGCGGTTTCGAGCTGTTGCAGTCGATGTTTGCCGCGTTCATCGCCGATAGCGCCGATAACAGTCCGTTCGACACCGTAGATAGGATGGACCTGATAGCCCATGGACGTGATTTCCTGTTCGACCTGTTCGATTTCGCGCGCTGAGGCGCCTTTGTGCATTACAATAATCATTGGCGTAGAGTACGATAGAAATTAATCAGTATTGAAATGGAGATTGAGGCAGCGTATCGAGAACATTAACAGAGTGGCTGCCGCTGTTATCCAGGTACCAGACATCATCAATATACCATTTGCCGTTCAAGCGCATAGCGACCATGAAATAATAGGGAAACACCTGGCGAGATCTTTTTTCGTGAAAGGCGATTGCAACCCGGATCTGGGCGGAGGTGGCAGTAACGTTTTCGGGCAGTTCAACCACTGTATCTTCTTCGCTGACATACATCTGATGGAGTTCAGCCAGCCAGAGATGATTGGAATAAGCTTCAACCAGTTTCGGCCCCGCGAACACCAGAGCGCCTTGATAATTTTTACTGTTGACTTCATCGAGGAAGGCGCGGACAACATCATCCGGTTGAGGAGTACCACATCCGGAGAGAATAAAAACAAAACTCACTAAAATCAGGACTGTTTTCATACTATGTATTGTAACCGACTGGGGGGGAATTGTCAATAAAGGGTTGAGGGTTCAGGAGTATGGTTGATGGATAATGGTTGATGGGTGATGGAGTGGTGGAGTGGTGGTGAGGGGGTATCAGGGAATGAGCTGGACTCGCAAATGGTGGGGAATGATGGGTGATGTGTCCGACGTGTCTGACTTGTCCGACTTGCCTGAATCCTGAATCCTTAACCCTGACAACTAAACTGTAGGCGGTCTCATTGAAGCCGGAAAATAAATGAAAATCCAGACGACAGACAATTACCCGATATAATAAAAACAAAAAGAAAAGGTGCAATTAAAATAATATAAACAACATTTTCAGTACACGTTCGAATGAAGTTGCCAGATGCAGGGTATTAGGGTATAATAGGAGATTGACATCTCATTTTGTAACCAATGATTCTTTAAGGAGTACGAATGAAAATACGCATGACACCAATCGCTTTGAGTACAGCGGCGATTATAGTATTCAGTGCTGCAATCGGTTTTTGTGCGGGTGAAAAGCCGGCGGATATTCCGGTGGCGCCGACGGTTGACGAAGCGAAAGATATGATCAAAAAGCCGATTAAAATGGCAAATAAGAAGGAGCAATTGTGGCAGACGAATATGGACAAGGCCATGCTAATGGCCGCTAAGGAGAACAAGGATATCCTGATTGATTTCACCGGTTCGGACTGGTGCGGCTGGTGCAAGAAGCTGGACGCGGAAGTATTCAGCACGGACATGTTCAAGACAGAAGCGCCGAAGCAGTTCGTGCTGGTAAAGTTAGATTTTCCACAGAATATACCGCAGACCAATGAAGAAAAGGAACATAACAAGGCCTGGGCGGAAAAGCTTGCTGTACGGGGATATCCGACAATAGTGCTGACCGACTCGAAAGGGAATCAGATAGCGCGGACAGGCTATCGGCCCGGAGGGGAGAAAGCGTATATGGACCATTTAAAAGAGTTGAAGGTATTTGCTCTGGAGCGGACATCGCTGCTTGAGAAAGCAAAAACGATGGAAGGGATAGAAAAGGCGAAAGCGCTGGACAGCGCGCTGATGACATTGAATGATGATGAGGTCATGACGATGTATGGAGAAACGGTGGATGAGATCATCGCGCTGGACGCAGATAACGCCGGAGGGCTGAAAAACAAGTACCAGATGAAAAAAGCGATGAAAGAGATAGAGGGATTGATGAAGCCGGATACGCTGGAGCAGGCCCGCAAGAAAGTAGATGAGACGATAACCACACTGAAGCCGACCGGGCAGGAGCTGCAGGATTTGGATTTCATTAAAGGACAAATCTGCATGTATTCTCAGGATAAGACGGGTGCGAAGGCGGCATTTGAAGCGGCATTAGCGGCCGAGCCGAAAGGGCAGCGGGCCGAAATCCTGCAGAATATACTGACCATGTATTTTTCGCCCATAGCGGAAAAACTGGTTGAAGTGAATACGATGGTGGAAGAGAGCAAAGACTATGACAAGGGCGTAGCAGAGCTTGACAAGGCGGAGAAGGAGATGAAGCTCGACG